>JANLPD010000296.1:0-13136 GCA_031367045.1 Frankiales bacterium
GACCAGCGGACCCCGGGCGATCCGACCGCCCGCGACGCGGTCCGGGCGAAGACCGGGGCGAGCAGGCCGAAGGCCGAGAAGCCCGTGGTCATCAGCCACCGGTCCGCCGTGCCCTCCCGCGCGAGCTGGCTGATGTGGTCCACGAGCGGGTCGTAGCCGGGGCGTAGGGCGCCGGCGACCGCCCAGGCGGTCACGAACGACGCCGGGGCGAGGATGCCGCAGGCGGCGCCGACCTTCGACAGCCGGCCCGCGTCGGTGGGAGCTGGTCGGGGCACAGCGCCGAGCCTGCCACGCGTCCGCAACTCCGTGGGGGACTCGACCGTCGTCACCAGGAGGCCGGAAAGCGGTCTTGCCTAGCCGCGGTGGGGGATCCCGGCGGCCTTGTCCCGGGCGATCGCCTGCGCACGACGCCGGCAGTAGCCCACCCCCACGAGCCCGAGCGCAGCACCGCAGGCGCACATCACGATCCACCAGCCGGGCACGTCGGCACCGGCGAGGCTGGCCACCGTGAGGACGACGAGCGCCACGACCCAGATCACGGCACCGGCCACGACGATCTTCACGTCGTCGGTCTCGAGCGGAGGGGGGTCGGGCTGGCGGGCCACGCCGGCCTTGCTGAACAGGGGCACGGCGGGGAGGCTACGCGGGTGCGGGCCGGGTACCGACCCCGGGATTGTCCTTAGCAAAGGCAATGACCTAGGCTAACGACATGCCCACCGCTGCCGACACCGCTCTGGCGAGCACTCTGCGCCTGTCGGTCATGCGGCTGGCCCGAAGGATGCGAGCCCAGCGCGCGGACACCTCCCTGTCGCTCAGTCAGATCGCCGCCCTCGCCACTCTCGAGCGCCACGGGTCACTGACCCCTGGTGAGCTCGCCGCCCACGAGAAGATCCGGCCACCGTCGATGAGTCGCCTGGTGGCACGCCTCGAGCAGGCCGGTCTGGTGACCCGCACGCCGCACCCGACGGACGGCCGGCAGTTCCACCTGGCCTTGAGCCGCGACGGGACTGCGCTGCTCAAGGAGGACCGCCGGCGCCGCGAGGCCTGGCTGGCCCAGCGGCTGCGTGAGCTCGACCCCGACGAGGTGGAGATCCTGCGGCAGGCGGCCGGCCTGCTCGACAAGCTGGCCGGCGCATGACCCCTGCCCTGACGGCGACGTTCCGCTCGCTCCGGATCCGCAACTACCGCCTGTTCGCATCCGGCCAGGTGGTCTCCCTCACCGGCACGTGGGCGCAGCGCATCGCGCAGGACTGGCTGGTGCTTGAGCTCAGCCACAACTCGGGTGTCGCGCTCGGGATCACGACCGGGCTGCAGTTTCTGCCGGTCCTGCTGTTCGGACTGTGGGGCGGCGTGCTCGCCGACCGTTATGACAAGCGTCGGATGCTGATCGCTGTGCTGTCGGTCATGGCACTGCTCGCCCTGCTGCTCGCCGGGCTCGATCTGAGCGGTGCGGTCCAGCTCTGGCACGTTTTCGTGCTGGCGTTTGCGCTCGGCCTGACCAGCGCTGTCGAGACGCCCGTGCGCCAGGCGTTCATCGTCGAGATCGTCGGACCCGAAGACCTCGGCAACGCCGTCGGCCTCAACAGCGCCAGCTTCAACGGCGCGCGCATCGTCGGCCCTGCCGTGGCCGGCCTGGTCATCAGTGCGGCGGGCACCGGGTGGGTCTTTCTCGGCAACGCCGTCAGCTTCGTGTTCGTCATCGCCAGCCTCGTGGCGATGCGGGTCGAGGAGCTCAACCCGGTCCAGCGCCTCGTCAAAGCCAAGGGCCAGGTGCGCGAGGGGCTGTCCTACGTCCGGTCGCGACCCAACCTGCTCGTCCCGATGGTGCTTGTCGCGGTGATCGGGATGTTCGGCCTGAACTTCCAGATCACCCTCGCGTTGGTGGCGAAGGAGACGTTCGGCCGGGGCGCTGGGTCGTACGGCCTGCTGACTTCCGCGCTCGCGGCGGGCTCGCTGGTGGGTGCCCTGCGCAGCGCCGGCCGCTCCGGGCGGCCCCCGACCCGGCTGCTCTTCGGCTCGGCGCTCGCCTTCGGGCTGCTCGAGGTGCTCGTCGGGCTGGCCCCGACCTTCACCGTGATGGCCGTGCTGCTCGTGCCCACCGGCGTGGCGGTCCTGACCTTCTCGACCACTGCCAACGCGATGGTCCAGCTCGGCAGCGACCCGGCGCTGCGCGGTCGGGTGATGGCGCTCTTTGTCCTTGTCTTCCTCGGCGGGACGCCGATCGGAGCCCCGATCGTCGGCTGGCTGGCGGAGACCTTCGGCCCACGCTCCAGCCTCGTGGCCGGGGGGGCCATCTGCGCGGTCGCCTCCGTCTGGGCTGCGCTGTGGCTGGCCCGCGCGAGCTCGCTGGTCGCCACTGTGCACCTGGTCCGGCGCCGGCCCCACATCCACGTCCGCCCCAACTCGTAGCCCCAACTCGTAGCGTCCGCCGTTGGGGACACGCCTACGCGGCGGTCGAGCGGACGTAAGGGACATCAGGATCGAGATCAGTCCTGGACGGCGCCGCTCCACTGGCTGAGCACGGTGTCGTCGTACGCCAGGTCCTGCACGATGCTCGGCGGCGGCGACCACCCCTGTCGCATGAGGCAGCGGTACATCCGGCTGCGGGCGGCAATGACGGCCTCGGCTGCCGGCAGGCTGCGCTCGAGCAGGGAGGGGTCGAGGTCACCGGCGCGGATCCGGTCCTCAAGCCCGTCGCGGCGCACCAGCGCTGCGTGAAACTCCCAGAAACGACTCAGCAGCTCCTGGTCACGATCGTGCTTCATGTTCGCAGCATCGGCCAGTTGGAGCAGTGGGCATAGGGCCATTCGGGTGAGACCCCCCTTACCCGGCGTTGCGCCGAACGGCTAGCGGCTGCGCCGCAGCTGTCGGGTGGCCCGGCCGAGGCTGCCCGGCCGCAACGCTGCGGCCAGGCACAGCAGGACGACGACCAGCACCGGCATGACTAGCGCGAGCAAGACCAGCTGGACCCACAGCTGTCGCCCCCCGAAGTGCGTCAGCACGGGGGCGGTGATGGCGAGCAGGAACACCGCCATCGACGCGTTGAGGACCCGCGGCACCCAGGGCTGCGGGAGCGGTTCCGGCTCCGGTGAGCTCAGGACAGCTTCTCCACCACGTGGTCGATGCAGGCCGTGAGCGCCTCG
Source organism: Frankiales bacterium (assembly GCA_031367045.1). GTDB lineage: Bacteria > Actinomycetota > Actinomycetes > Mycobacteriales > SCTD01 > JANLPD01. Next base: position 3,144 of record JANLPD010000296.1, read on the forward strand.
ACGTCGGACGGCTCGACGGCCGGGAACATCGCGATCCGCAGTTGGTTACGGCCGAGCTTGCGGTAGGGCTCGGTGTCCACGATCCCGTTGGCGCGCAGCACCTTAGCCACCTTGGCCGCGTCCACCGACTCGTCAAAGTCGATCGTCCCGATGACCTGGGAGCGCTGCGCTCGGTCGGCAACATAGCAGGAGGTGTAGGGCGTCTTCTCGGCCCACGTGTAGAGCCGGGACGACGAATCGGCCGTGCGCGACACGGCCCAGTCCAGGCCGCCCTGGGCGTTGATCCAGTCGACCTGCTCGGCCATCAGGAACAGGGTCGAGAGCGCCGGGGTGTTGTACGTCTGGTCCTTGGTGCTGTTGTCCAGGGCGATGCTCAGGTCGTACGACGCCGGCACCCACCTGCCGGTGGCCGCGATCGCCCCGATGCGCTCGAGCGCCGCGGGGGACATCAGTGCCAACCAGAGCCCGCCGTCGGAGGCGAAGCATTTCTGCGGCGAGAAGTAGTAGACGTCGAACTCGCTGGCGTCGACGGGCAGGCCCCCCGCGCCAGAGGTCGCGTCGACGGCGACGAGGGAGCCCGCGTCCGCGCCGGGCACCCGGCGGATCGGCATCATCACGCCGGTCGAGGTCTCGTTGTGGGTCAACGCGTAGAGGTCGACGCCGGCTTCGGCGGTCAGCGTCGGATGGGTGCCCGGGTCGCTCTTCACCACGACCGGGTCCTGCAGGAACGGCGCTGCCTTGGCGGCGGCGGCGAACTTGGAGGAGAACTCGCCGAACGACGCGTGCATCGAGCGCTGCGAGATGAGACCGAAGGTCGCGATGTCCCAGAACTCGGTGGCACCGCCGTTGCCCAGGACGACCTCGTAGCCGTCGGGCAGGCAGAACAGCGAGCGCAGGCCGCCGCGCAGCCGGGCCACCTGGTCCTTGACCGGTGCCTGGCGGTGCGAGGTGCCGAGGTAGCTGCTGCCGGTGGCCACGAGGGCGTCGAGCTGGGCCCCGCGGACCTTGGAGGGGCCGGCGCCGAACCGGCCGTCGACCGGGAGCAGGTCGGGGGGGAGGGTGATGTCGTTCACGGGATGTGGTGCTCCTAGACCTGGTTGCCTGCCGGCAGCACGCCGGAGGGGACGTCCGAGACCGGACGTGGGGCGGGGCCGACGTACTTCGCCGACGGTCGGATCAGCTTGTTGAGCTTTTTCTGCTCCAGGATGTGCGCGCTCCACCCGGCGGTGCGGGCGCAGGTGAACATCGACGTGAACATGTGCGCCGGCACCTCGGCGAAGTCCAGCACCACGGCCGACCAGAACTCCACGTTGGTGCGCAGCGGTCGGTCGGGGTGGCGTTCGGCAAGCTCGGCGATAGCGGCCTGCTCGAGGGCGTCGGCGACCTCGTAGCGGGTCGAGCCAAGCTCCTTGGCGGTCCGGCGAAGCACCCGCGCGCGCGGGTCCTCGGCGCGGTAGACGCGGTGCCCGAAGCCCATCAGGCGCTCCCCGCGGTCGAGCAGACCTTTGACGTACTTCACCGGGTCGCCGCTCTGCTCGACCTCGTCGAGCATCGTCAGGACGCGAGACGGAGCGCCGCCGTGCAGGGGGCCCGAGAGCGCCCCGATCGCGCCGGAGATAGCCGCTGCAGCGTCGGCGCCGGTGGACGCGATGATACGGGCGGTGAAGGTCGAGGCGTTCATGCCGTGCTCGGCGGCCGACACGAAGTAGGCGTCGACCGCTTTGGTGTGGGCCGGGTCCGGCTCACCCCTCCAGCGGATCATGAAGCGCTCGACGATCGTGCTGGCCTTGTCGACCTCGCGCTGCGGGATCATCGGCTTGCCGAGCCCGCGGGCCGACTGCGCGACAAAGGCGAGCGTCATGACCGAGACACGGGCGAGGTCGTCGCGGATCTGTGCTTCGTCGATGTCCAGCATCTGGCGCAGCCCCCAGGCAGGGGCGAGCATCGCGACAGCCGACTGCACGTCGACGCGGATGTCGCCGGAGTGCACCGGCAGCGGGAACGGCTCCGCCGGGGGCAGGCCGGGGTTGAACTTGCCGTCGACCAGCAGGCCCCACACGTTGCCGAAGGAGACGTGCCCGACGAGGTCCTCGATGTCGACGCCGCGGTAACGCAGCGCGCTGCCCTCCTTGTCGGGCTCGGCGATCTCAGACTCAAAGGCGATGACGCCCTCCAGGCCGGGCTGCAGGACGGTCTGGTCAGCCATGTGCGACTCCTGTCGACGGGCTCGGGTGCTTGCCTTGCGGTCCAGTCTGCCGTGCCGCGCCGGATCGCCCTTCGGTGGCTAGCCTGCGACGGTGCCCGACACCCCGGCAAACGACCTGCGGCGCGACTACCTGCGGGCCGGGCTGGCCGAGGCCGACCTCGCCCCGACGTGGCACGAGCAGTTCTCGCGCTGGTATGCCGAGGCCCTCTCCGCCGGCGTCGGTGAGCCCGACGCGATGATCTTGGCTACTGCGACGGCCGACGGCATGCCCAGCGCGCGCACGGTCCTGCTCAAGGGCCACGACGAGCGGGGGCTGGTGCTGTTCACCAACCTGACCTCGCGCAAGGGGATGGAGCTGATGGGCAACCCCCGCGCCTCCCTGGTGTTCCCGTGGCTCGCACTGGAGCGGCAGGTCATCGTGCACGGCGATGTCGAGCGGGTTGCCCAGCACGAGACCGTGGCCTACTTCGCCGGCCGGCCCCGCTCGTCCCAGCTCGGAGCCTGGGCCTCCCACCAGTCGCAGGTCATCGGGTCGCGGGTCGTCCTGCTGGAGCGCCTCGAGAAGCTACAGCAGCGTTTCGGCGACGGCGAGGTGCCGGCCCCGCCGTTCTGGGGTGGCCTGCGCGTGGCGCCCCGGACCGTGGAGTTCTGGCAGGGCCGTGCCTCCCGCCTGCATGACCGGCTGCGCTACCGGCGCGAGGGCCCGACCTGGGTCGTGGAGCGACTGAGCCCGTGAGCATCCAGCAGGCGCCAGAGGACGAGCAGCGCACCGGCCTCGCCGTCCGGCTTCGCGGCGCGACACTGGATATCACCCCGCTCCGCACCTCCCGGCCCTTCCGCACCCTGCTCCTCGGCGATGCGGTCTCCGTGATTGGCACGCAGGTGACCGCCGTCGCGGTGCCGCTGCAGGTCTACCGCCAGACCCAGTCCGCCGCCGCTGTGGGTCTGGTCGGCATCGCCGGTCTCGTCCCGCTCGTCGTCCTCGGGCTGTACGGCGGGGCGGTGGCCGACGCCGTCGACCGGCGCCGGCTCGTGCTGGCGACGACCTGCGGGCAGGCCGCCCTCTCGGCTGTCCTGTTCACCCAGGCGGTGGCCGGGCTGCACGCCACCTGGCTGCTCTACGCCGTCGTTGCAGCGCAGGCCGGGCTGTTCGCGCTTGACTCCCCGGCCCGCTCGGCGTTCGTCCCCCGGCTGCTCCCGCCCGAGCAGCTGCCCGCGGCCAACGCCCTGCGGCAGGTCGAGTTCAACATCGCCTTGACGGTGGGCCCCCTGCTGGCCGGCCTGCTGGTCGCCGGACCTGGCTACGCCTCGGCGTACGGCCTCGACGCCGTGTCATTTGCCGCGACCGTCTTCGCGGTCGCGTCGCTGCCCTCGATGGCTCCGGCGGGAGGCGGCCGCAAGGCTGGACTGGCCAGCGTGGTCGAGGGCCTGGCCTTCCTGATGACGCGCAAGGTGTTGCTGATGACGTTCGTCGTCGACATCGTCGCGATGGTGTTCGGCATGCCGCGGGCGCTGTTCGCACCGCTCGCGGACCGGGTCTTCGACGGTGGCCCGTCCGCCGCCGGCGCGATGTACGCCGCTCTGGGGGCAGGCGCCCTGGTCGGGGCGCTGTTCGGCGGCTGGTTCGGCCGCATCCACCGGCAGGGCCTGGCCGTGGTCGTGGCCATCGTCGGCTGGGGTGCCTGCATCGTCGGCTTCGGCCTGACCCGCAACCTGTGGCTCGCGCTGTTGTTCCTCGCCGGCGCAGGTGCAGCAGACATGGTGTCGGCGGTCTTTCGGACGGCGATCCTGCAGACCGCTGCGCCGGACGAGCTGCGCGGTCGACTCGGCGGCGTCTTCATCGTCGTGGTGGCCGGCGGGCCGCGTCTCGGCGATGCCCGGGCCGGCGGCGGCGCGACGCTGGTGGGCCTGCAGGGGTCGGTGGTGGCCGGCGGCCTGACTGTCATCGGGCTGACGCTGCTGCTCGCGCTGCTGGTGCCGCGCTTCACGACCTACGACGCCCGCCGGCCGCACCCCTAGGAGGGCAACCCGGCGGTGGCCGGGTCGACGGTGAACCAGACGGCAGTCGCGAGGGCGAGCAGGGCGCCAGCGCCGTCGTAGAGCGCCGTGCCGGTCCGGGTCTTGCGCCCCTCGCGGCCGAGCACCCACCCGACCACGACGTGCTCCTCGCCGGGCGTCGGCAGGGCGTCGAGCTGCGCCGTCATCCGGCCGAGCACCATTGGCCGCCCCGGCACGTCCGCCGACCAGCCGCCAGGGCAGTCCAGTGCCGCCCAGACCATGACCGGGTCCGCGTCGGCGGGGACCCACACCGCTGCGGCTGTCTGGGCTGCCACGAGGCCAGGCGTCAGCCCCATCCCGTCGCTGCGCCCGGTGCCGCACACGAAGCAGCCGGGGAAGGGGTGGTCCACCAGCCCGGCGTACGAGGCTGCCGCCGCCCGCGCGGTCGCCACGTCGACTGGTCCGACCGGTGCGAGGGCGAGGGCTGCCGGGACCGCGGTGGCGATGAGCACGTCACCGGCGTACAGCTTGCCGCCGTCGACCCGCAGGTCGACGCCCAGCGGCGGTGGCTGTCGAAGGGTGACCTCGACCGCGGACCCCCCCGGGGCGTCGAGGTGGGTCGCGAGCAGTCCGCAGGCGACCCCGCCGTTGGCCGAGCCGGGCGGCCCCTGGAACCGTGCGGCAATCCTCATCGGTCGACCCTCATGACGAGACATCATCCACGGGCAGCGGCGTAGCGGCGCAAGGTCTCCTGCCGCTCGTCGGCGTGGTCGACGATCGGCTCGGGGTAGCCGTGCGGGATCCCGCCCGGCAGTTTCCACGGCTCATGCACCGCGTTGCCCACGACGCCCCGCAGCTCGGGCACCCAGCGCCGGACGTAGTCGCCATCGGGGTCGTAGTCCAGGCCCTGTTTGACCGGGTTGAAGACGCGGAAGTATGGCGACGCGTCCGTCCCGGTGCCGGCCGTCCACTGCCAGCCGTGCTGGTTGCTCGCCAGGTCGCCGTCGACGAGGTGCTGCATGAAGTGCCGCGCGCCGCGGGTCCAGTAGACGTGCAGGTCCTTGGTGAGGAAGGACGCCACGATCATGCGGACCCGGTTGTGCACCCACCCCTCACCGAGCAGCTGGCGCATCCCGGCGTCCACCACCGGAAACCCCGTCCGTCCCGTCGCCCAGGCATTGAAGCGCTGGTCCGCCGTACGCCCCTCGTCGTAGTTCAGGTGCTGCAGCGCCGTTGTCAGGTCCGCGCGCGCCGACTGCGGGTGGTGCCAGAGAACATCCGCGTAGAAATCGCGCCAGATCAACTCGGTGCCGTAGACCTGCGCACCCTTGCCGCCGGCGAGGTCGGCGTGCAGCGTTCGAGGGTGGACGCAGCCATATTTCAGGTACGCCGACAGGCGACTGGTCCGGTCAACCCCTGGCAGGTTGCGGATCTCGGCGTAGTCGTCGAGAGAGCTGTCACGGAAGGACTTCCAGCGGGCGAGCCCGGCGGCCTCACCTGCTTCGGGAAGCTTGACGCCGTGCAGGTCGAGGTCGTTCGGGACGGCGGACCCGGTGAGGCCGCCGTCGGTCCAGGCGACCGAGCGTGGGGCCAGCGCGGGCGAGTGCACCCCGCGGTGCCGCCAGGCCTTGGAGTACGGCGTGAAGACCTGGTAGGGCCTGCCGTCCGGCTTGCTCAGCGACCCTGGCGTCACGCCGTAGGGCGAGCCGGTGGCAACAAGTGGCACGTCCTTTAGGGCCGCAGCCACCCGCTCGTCGCGGCCGCGCCCGTAGGGACCGTGGTCGCTGCTGATGTGCACCGACGTCGCGCCGGCCTCCCTGACCAGCCGGGTGATGGTGGTCTCCGGCCTCCCGTGGACGACCCTCAGCGCGCCGCCCGTCCGGTCCTGCAGCTCACGCAGGCAGCCGTAGAGGAAGGACAGCCGCGGGGCACCAGCCGGGCGGCGCAGCGCGTCGTCAAGGACGAAGACCGGCACCACCTCGTCCGCTGCGTCGCACGCCGCGACAAGCGCGGGATGGTCGGCGATCCGCAGGTCCCGGCGGAACCACAGGAGCGAGGTGCTCACGGCGCGACGCTAGGCGATGAAGCTGCTGCCCGCAGGACGGGCGGGCCTCAGGCGTGAGCGGAGGTGCGCTCGGCGAAGGCGAGGACCCGTTGCCAGACGTCGGCGCAGGCGTCCTGCCACTCGGCGAACGAGCGATCGAAGAACGAGTGGGGTGCACCGTCGTAGACGTGGACCTCCACCTCGACCCCTCTCGCGACGATCTGGTCGCGGACCGCGAGGAACTCAGCAGGAGCGGTGCTGTCGGCGCCGGCGAGCAGCATGAGCAGCGGGCTCGTGACCTCGTCGGCTGCCTCCGCCAGCAGCGACAGTCGGCCGTAGAAGCCGACGCAGCCATCGAGCCCGAGGTCGGTCGCGCCGAGCCGCCACGAGTGGCCACCACCGAAGCAGAAGCCGAGGCTGATCACTGAGGTGACGCCGTGCTCCTCACGCAGGCGCTGCGCGCAGGCCTGGGCGTCGGCCCGCACGTGCTCGGTCGTCACCTGCGCGATGGCGGGCTGCCAGTCAAAGCTTTCATCGCGCTGAGCGACCCCGTCGGTGCGGCCGAAGTAGTCCATCGCGACAGCGGTCAGACCGGCTTGGGCGAACCGCTCGGCCAGCGCGACGTAGAAAGGATGCAGACCGCGGATGTCCGGCAGCACGACGATGCCGACTCCCGAAGGCACGGCTGGGACCGCTTCGTAGGCGGCGAACCGGTTGCCGTCGGAGCTGGTCAGCTCCAGCGGTCCCGAGCTCGCCACCCCGCCGATGGTGGGCGGCGCAGGTGGGCGGCTGTTGTCGTCGTGGCACACAGGGGGGCCTCCGGGGGTAGGGAGCCAGCTCAGGGAAGCCAGCTCAGGGAAGCCAGCTCAGCGGTAGCGGTGGTTCTTCTCGGTATGGCCCGCTGGGCGCGAGCAGCTCTTGCCGCCCATGTTGCGGTGGCCGCACGGGGCAGCCTCCACGTCGGGGACTGCCTCCACGTCGGGGACCACCTCGAGGGCAGGCCGGGCGGTCTTCGGCACCTTCGTCGCCGGCGCGGCAGTTCCGGCGGGCGGGACTGCGGGCGCGACTCGTTTGACACCCGAGCCGGGAGCGTTCGCCCGGTCGGCGGCGTACTTGGCCTCACGCAGCGCCCTGAGGGCGTCGACCTTGCTCATGTGCAGACCGTAGCCGTCACCAGCGACCGTGGTGCGAGGCGGTGGCGCGTTTGTGGGCGGGCGGGCAGGCCGTCCGAACCGATAGCAGGGGCGGTGCCCCCGGAGAGAATCGAACTCCCGACGCCCTCCTTAGGACGGAGGCGCTCTATCCACTGAGCTACGGAGGCGGGGGGTGACAAGGAAACTCCCAAGAGAAGTCGCCTGGTGCTCCCGACCGGGAGATCGTACTTGGCTGGCTGGAAGGGCAGACTCGGCCGGCATCGCAGTTGTTGTCCGCGCGCTTCCCTTGCTTCGGGCACGCGCACCGGGCGGAGCAGCTAGGCGTCACACGAGCGGGGTTTCCACGGCCTTGCGCCACCAGGCGAAGGCCGCTTGCGCGTCTCCGTCCTTGCGGACGGACAGGACCTGCACGGAGCTCTCGGGGTACTGCCAGAGCACGATCGCGGCGCCATTGCTGTTGATGTAGCAAGACAGCCGAGCCTTCTGACCCCAGGTGCTGCGCAGTCCCGTCGTAGGCAGGCCCGGGTAGCTTCCGCACCTGCCATCAGGTCGCTTGCCCACCGACAGTGCGGAGCTGGCGTCCATGGCCCCTGTGTCGCGCCACTGCGTCACGAGGAGCTGGTCCGCGCCGGGCAGCGGCGTGCCGCACGACAACGCCGCCGTCCGCTCAGCTCCTTCGCTCGCCGGATCGTTGACACAGCCCCCGTAAACCGTGATCGGCAGCCGCCGGATTAGGGTGACGTGCGGATCTGGCGCCGACGTACTCGTTGGGGAAGCGGCGACCTTGCCCGGTGCTCCGCCCCCGTTGAAGTAGCCCGCGGCCAGACCGACCACGAATCCCATCACGACGACAGTCGACGCGACGAGGACCGCCCGACGGGTTTGGGGCCGCGGGGCGGCGCGAGCAGGCTCCACGCCCGTAGCGCCCGCCGCAGCAAGCACCTCCGTCTGCTCGCCGGGCTGCCCACTCGCCAAAGCGGTGGTTTGGGCGAGTGAGATAGGCGCCGCGCCGGTCGCTTGGCAGAGCCTGCGTGCGAAGGCACCCGCCGACGCCGGGCGGTCCATGGGCGACTTAGCCAGCCCGGTAGCGACAGCCTCGGCGACCGGGCTCGAAAGGCCTGGGATCAGGACCGTCAGCAGCGGGGCGACATGGTGCAGATGCCCGCCGGCGATCTCGACCTGCGAGCCCCCGGAGAAGGGCGGACGGCCGCTGAGGCACTCGTACGCGACGCAAGCCAGCGCGTAGACGTCGGAGCGCACGATGGCCGGCTCACCCCGCAGCTGCTCCGGCGCGGCGTAGGCCACCGTCCCGAGCATGTCGCCGACGGAAGTCAGCCGGGCCTGGCTGCCGGACAGCGGCTGCGCCAAGCCGAAGTCGGTCAGCAGCACCCGGTCGCTCCCGTCGTCGTTGCGGCCGAGAAGAATGTTGGCGGGCTTGACATCACGGTGTACGTGACCGGCGCGGTGCGCCGCGTCGAGCCCCTCCGCGACTTGTCGAACGATTTCTGCAGTCCGCTGCGGGTTGATGCGGCCCAGGGACTGGATCTCCGCCTGCAGGTTGTTGCCGTCGACGTACTGCATGACCAGGTAAAGGGTGTCCTCGTGCTCGTCGTAGTGGCGGACCTGGACGACGTTCGGATGCTCCAAGCGCGCCGCTGCCTTGGCCTCCCGCTCAAACCGCTTCCGGAACGTCGGATCGTGGCTGAGCTGCGCATTCATGACCTTCAGCGCGTCCCGCCGATGCAGCCTCTCGTCGCGGGCGAGGTAGACGACCCCCATGCCGCCCCGGCCCAGCGTCCGCTCGACGCGGTACCGCCCCGCGAACAGCTCGCCTGACTGCACGTGCGACCCCCCACTGCGCGCCGTCACCCGAATGGAGCAGCGAACGATGCCATAGTCCAGGGCGTCATGGCGCTCGTTGGGACAGTCCGGGAGGCGTTGAGTTGAACTTTCGAGGGATCGTGGCGGTGACGGCGGCGCTCACCGCCCTCGTGGCGACCGGGGGCTGGGCGACGGGGAAGGCGCTGTCGGGTTCCACCAAGGCAGCCGCGATTGCATCGTCGCCCTCGAGCGCTCAGGCATCGCCGACAATGACTGCAGCGCCGATCGTGCCACCAACCCTTTCTCCGCAGGAGGCCCTGGACCGGGCCAAGCGGTCCGTTGTCCGCCTGGAGCCGGACAACGGGCAGTACTCGGGCTCCGGCACCGTGGTGTCCGCCGCTGGGTTGATCTTGACGAACGCCCACGTCGCCGAACCGCGTGCGCCAGGTCTGGCCTACCACTACGCGCTGTCTGCCAGCCACGACAACCCGGCCTACCTCACGGTGTCGGTCGATCCGCCGGGCGACGGACCTTCGGTTGTGAAATACCGGGCAAAGCCGCTCGTCGCGGACGGCTACCTGGACCTCGCTCTGGTGCAGATTGACGCCCTTGCAGACGGGAGCCCGTTGCCTGCCGGGCTCGCTTTCAGCTACCTGCCGGTCGCCGCCGTCGACCGGGCTGCCCTCGGCGACCCGCTCACGGTGCTGGGCTACCCGGGCGTGGCTGGCGGCAGCCAAAGTCTTTCGGTGACCCCGGGTGGGGTCGCGACC
>JANLPD010000371.1:0-1682 GCA_031367045.1 Frankiales bacterium
GCCAGGCGCGTCACCAAGGCAGTGCTGCGCCGGGCGGTCGGCATCGGCGCTGCCCACCTGGTAGCGGAGCTCCGCGAGAACCGCGCCGAGGTGGCGCGGCTGCAGGCTGAGGTGTCCGAGCTGCGCGCGGCCTCCGCCGGCGCGGCTTCGCCGGACGCCCTGGCGGCCGAGTTGGAGCTGCTGAAGGCCGAGGTCGCGGGACTGGCCGCCAGTCTGGTCAGGGCGCAGCAGCAGCGCTGAGCTGCACCCGACCGTCGGCCCCGACCTGCCCGACGTAGAGCGTCGTCGTGTAGAAGGACGGGTGCAACGGCGGCCCGTCGAGCAGCTCCTCCCACTTCTGCGCGATGACGGAGAACCCGCGGGCCGGTGCCGAGGAGAGCGGCAGTCCGTCCACGCTGGTGGCGACGACCCACGTGCTGCGGCCCCGGGTGATGGCGGTCCTGCGCGCCTGTCCCAGCACCGCTGCGGTGGGTGAGCTGATCCCGACGGTGGGGACGTTGCAGTAGGCCCGCAGCGTCACGGCATAGCGTTCCTGGGCCGCCGGGTCGGCCATCAGCACGGCTGCGTCGTCGGGCAGGACCCGGCAGACATTCTGTACCTGGGACAGCTGCGGCAGGCCCTCCCGAAAGGTGGCCAGCGGCCGCGAGGTCAACAGCGGCATGACGACGACGGCGAGGCCGAGCAGCCCGGCGACGACCCGCCCGGCGGTCCCCCGCGTCCAGAGCAGCGACAGCGCAAAGGCCGCAGCAACGAGCAGCAACGGAATGACGACCGGCAGGAAGCGGCGGGCCGCCCAGATCTGGTCCGGGAAGATGCTCGCGTTCCACAAGTAGAGCGAGCCGACAGAGCCGACAAGGGTGAGCGCCGGCAGCAGCCGCAGGTCCCGGTCGCGCAGACAGCGCCCGGTCAGCACCGCCAGGCCGACGGCCGCGAGCACGAGGGCGGGCCAGCCGTAGTACCAGGACAGCCAGGTCACGGTACTTTCGTCGTAGCTGCGGGTCACCTCGACCTTCTGCCGGAGCGCCCGCTGCAAGGCCGCAAGGTTGGCGTAGCTGACCGGTGGGATCGCGTGCCGCTCCAGCCACAGCGGCCGTGACGCGAGCAGCGCGCAGTAGCCGAGGACACCCACCGCTGCGGCGTTCGGAAGGAGCCGCAGGCCGAGCATGCGCTCGAGCAGGCGGGTCCGCCAGCCGACGAGCACGACGACCACCCCGACGACAAGCAGACCGATGAAGGCCTTCTCGATCAGTCCGAGCTGGCTGGCCAGGTCGCGCTCATAGCCCGGCGCGAGCTGCCGCAGGTCGGTGAGGCCGACCGCCGTGGGGACGGCTGCCCCGAGCAGGAGGGCAGCCGAACGCACAAGCTCCCTGCCCCGCTCCGGGCGCGGAGCGAGGGCGAGCGACACCGCAACGAGGACGAGCAGGAAGAGCAGCGACACCGAACCGTCGATCCGGGCGAGTGCGCTCGTCCCGAGGACAAGCCCGGCTGCGGCGGCGTCCCTGCGCCGCTTGCCCTCCTGCGCCCGCCACAGCAGCGACAAGCCGCCGACGACCATCGCGAGGGTGAGCGGCTCGGTGTAGAGCGCCCGGACGAAGTGCAGCATCGGCATGGAGCCGGCCAGCGCCATCATGACGAGCAGTGCCCAGCCACCCCCAGCGAAACGGCGGGCCAGCCCGAAGAAC
>JANLPD010000372.1:0-1557 GCA_031367045.1 Frankiales bacterium
CCCGCTATGAACCGGTGGGGGAACCCGGGCGGTCCACCGACCTCGGCGGCTGCGTGAACATGCTGAATTCCAAGGACTCCATCACGAAGAAGGGGCACGGGATGAAGCCCAACGCAATACTGGTGCAGGTCGAGAAGTGGACCGGCGTCGACACCTGGCAGCCGCAGGAGGCACTCTGATGGCCAAGTGGAACCTGATCGTCGACGTCGCGCGCTGCGACAACTGCCGCCTCTGCTTCCTTGCCGTCAAGGACGAGTACATCGGGAACGATTTTCCCGGCGTCTCCGCTGCCCAGCCCGTGCTGGGACACAACTGGCTGGACATCAAGCGCAAGGAACGCGGCACGTACCCGATCGTCCAGGCGCGCTTCCTGCCCGTGATGTGCAACCACTGCGACGACGCGCCCTGCATCAAGGCGGCGCGCGACGGTGCGGTGCGCAAGCGAGAGGACGGCATCGTGATCATCGATCCCGAGAAGTCGAAGGGCCAGAAGCAGATCGTGGATTCCTGTCCCTACGGTGCTATCTCCTGGAACGAGGAGAAGCAGATCCCCCAGGCGTGGCCCTTTGATGCGCATCTGCTCGACGAGGGCTGGACGAAGACGCGAGGCGAGCAGGCCTGTCCCACCCAGGTCTTCCGGACGATCAAAGTCGAGGACGAGGAGATGCAGCGGATCCGGACCGAGGAGGGCCTCGAGGTCCTCCAGCCGGAGCTCGGCACGAAGCCGCGCGTCTACTACAAGAACCTCCACATGATCACGAAGTGCTTCGTGGGTGGGACGGTGGTCCGGCACGTCGCGGGCGTTGAGGAGTGCGCCGCCGGCGTCGAGGTCATTCTCGAGAAGGACGGTCGTGAGGTCGGACGGGCGACCACGGACACCTTCGGGGAGTTCGTCATCGACCGGCTCGAGCCGAACAGCAGCGGCTATCACCTGAAAGCCGCCGGCCCAGCGGGGAAGTGCTCGACGCAGTTCGACCTGGCTGATGAGAGTCGCTATCTCGGCGTCATGACACTCGCAGCGGGGTAGACCCGCGGTCTTGCAACCCGCCAGGTTTCTGACGGGCCTTCAGCGCGGCCAACAGCGTACCCGGCCGGCGTCGTCGGGCCATTCACCGCAGTTCGCTGCGAGCTAGAGCCCGCACCGCTCCCGTTGCTCGCGGGAGCGGATGCCGACCATGCCCAGGGCAGGCTGCGTGCTCCAGGCGAACCGCGCCGACCGGGACCTGCAGCGTCCAGACGGCCTGGTACGCATCATCTTGAAGAAGGCGTACCGCGACGGAACGGTCGCGGTCGACATGGACCCCATTGTCGCTACTGTGCCGATTGGCTACCAGCGTGCCTCCACCGCACTTCCACACCGTACGCTACGCGGGGGTTCTGGCAGCCGCGAGCCCGTGGAGACCGCACATCGCGCCGCCTTTGCCCATGGAGGAGTCGCCCCCGGCACCCGCCGAGCCTGACCGCACGCGGATGGCCGACGGATACCGCCCGTGGGCCGAGCTTCTGGCCCGCACCTTCGCGGTGGACGTTCTCACTTGCCCCAGCTGCCAGGGGCGC
>JANLPD010000377.1:0-2149 GCA_031367045.1 Frankiales bacterium
TGGCGGCGGGACTGCTGATTGTCGCGACCACAACCCTCACCCGGCGCCCGACAGAGGAGCAGACCGACTGCAGCCTTCTGTGGATCACCCCCGCGCTCAGCCTCTACGACGCCAGGACCAAGGCGGTCCGATCGGTCGTCGTCACCGATGACAGCCTCATCGTCATCGCCTGGTCCGACCCAGCCGCCTACTGCAGCGCCGGCGACTAGCCAAGGTCCAGGACGCTTGTGTGGGGCGCCGGATTGGCGGTCGCCGAATGTCCGGGTTCGGGCTGGAAGCCGATGACCGGGTCCGACCGAGGCCGTCGTCTAATCGCGAAGAAAAACGCAAGCCCTATTGTGGTCTGGACTGTCCTTTGCCGGGAGCACGGTCGTCTTCGCGGTCGACACATGGTCGCCGCATGATGGGGCTTCGCGGACAAACCTTCCTATGTGTGAAGCGCACGCGACGGGCAGTTTGGCTCGACGGTGCAACAGCCTCGACGGAATGGTTCGCGCCACGTCCCGGCAGGGACGTCTCTGACCGCCTTGGGCAGGCGGAGTTCTGCGTGTTGCGTCAGCCCATGGCGCTGGCCGTCCGGTCGAAGGGGGCGTCGGATTTGAGCATCGCGTGCATGATCACGGCTAGCTTTCGGGCGACGGCGACGGCCGCGCGTTTGAAGCCGATCTTCTCCCGGAGTTTCAGGCCCCAGGCGCGCAAGCTGCTGTCAGCCTGCGTGCGTGTCAGGATCACCGTCGCGGCTTCGTAGAGCAGACCACGAAGGTGGGCGTCACCGCGGCGTGAGATATGGCCGTCGTAGTCGACCTCGCCGGACTGGTAGCGTCGCGTTGTGAGACCCAGCCACGCGCCCACGGAGCGCGACGTCTTGAAGTTCGCCGGATCCTCGATCGCGGTGGTGAAAGCTGTGGCGGTGACGGCGCCGACGCCGGGGATCGTCATCAGCAGCTGGCAGGAGCGGCTGCGCCGCGCGCCAGCGAGAAGCTGGCGTCCAAGATCGGCGGCGCGGATCCGCACGCTGCGCCAGGCTTCAAGGACCGGCAGGATGATGGCCTCGAGCCCATCGTGGTCAGCCAGCAGCCGGCGGACGTGCGCTTCGAACCGACCGCCCTTGGAGGGAGGAACCACCAGGCCGAAAGTCTTCATCAGCCCGCGGATCTGGTTCGAGAGCTCGACCGCGACCTGGACCAGCTTGGTCCGCGCCGCCACGAGCGTGCGCGTGAGCATGCTGTCGAAGCTTTTGACCCGCACCTCGCGGTAGAACCCGACCTCGGCCAATTGCGCCAGGCCGTCGGCGTCGTTCGCGTCCGTCTTGTTCGGCGCCATGTCGAGCGCGGCCTTGGCGTGCCGGGCGTCGATACAGATCGCCGGAAGTCGTTCGGCGCTCAGCGCATGGAAAAACCACACCGACAGCGGGCCCGTCTCGAACACCACCCGTCGGGCCTGAGGCGCCCGCTTGCGGATCACCTCTGCCAGCAGCCGAGGATCCGATGGGCACTTGCCGCGCCAGACCCGCTCGCCGTCACGCCGCACAGAAATCGCCGTCTCTTTCAACGACACGTCGAGACCAATATATTCGTCCATGGTTGTTCTCCGTTCGATGCTTGGGCCTGGCGTCCAGTCGTGAGCCCGTACTTCCATCCTATCGGGGAACAACCACCCTCCAACTCGTGACCCAGAGGGTCTCAGGGCGTCTCGCTCCCGCGATTACCCCATGTGTGAAAACGTCTGCGACGCGGCCTTGGTCGATTCCGGCTGATCGGCGTCTGTTCTAGAATCCCCGAACAACTGCGTCGGGGGTCTGGCGATGAAGCGCTTCGTCGAGGGTGAGGATCGGCGTCAGGGGGTTCTGCTTCCGGAGTTCCTGGACGACTACGTGTCGGAGGAGAACCCGGTCCGGGTGATCGACGTGTTCGTGGATGAGCTGGACTTGGGGGCTCTTGGGTTCGAGGGCGTGGTTCCGGCGGCGACGGGCCGACCGGGTTATCACCCGGGCCTGCTGCTGAAGCTCACCCGCTGGGAGCACGAAGCGGTCATCGACGCCATGCAGGAGCGGCTCGACGCCAAGCCGGACGCCATGCGCATCCGCCGGGCCACGGTCGAGCACACGTTCGGCACGCTCAAGGCCTGGATGGGCGCCACCCACTTCAAG
>JANLPD010000386.1:0-8673 GCA_031367045.1 Frankiales bacterium
CTAGCTGAGGTCGAAGGCGGCTACCTGCTCCTGCAGCGCCGGCCACGAAGTTGCGAAGCCGGGATGCAGTGCCAGCGCGGCGACCTGTGCCACGGCGACCCAGGCCACTGCTGTCGACTCCCGGTCCTCCGCGTGTACATCGAGCAGGCCCGCAGCCGTGGCGAGCACCGTCGTGTAGGCCCAGCCGCCGTGGTCATCGACGTACGCCGCGAGGGTCGTCACCGCGACCGGGTCGAGCCCGGTCTCCTCGCCGGCCTCGCGCAGCGCGGCCTGCTCGGCCGTCTCCGCCCGGCCGCGCGCACCGCCCGGCACCCCCCACGTGTCGCCGTGGTGGCTCCACGTCGCCCGGTGCTGCAGCAGGACGCGGATGGCGCCGTCGGCGTCGGGCGCAGCGACGAGCAACCCCGCCGCGCCGAACCGGCCCCAGTGCCGATGGCCGGCACTGCACCTCGTCCACCCGTCGCCGTCACGCACACCGCATCCTGCCCCGGGCGTCGCAAGTCGGCAGACTGGGTGCATGACGGTCCGGTCCTACAAGGTGCGCGCGGGTCGGCTGGGGCCCGACCGTGCTGCGGACCTCGAGCGGCTCTGGCCGGCGTACGGCGTGACCGTCGGCGACCCACTCTTGCTGCCGGATCTGTTCGGGCGGTCCGCCCCGGTGGTCCTGGAGATCGGTTCGGGCATGGGCGAGACGACCGTCACGATGGCCGCCGCCGACCCCGCCCGCGACGTCCTGGCGGTCGAGGTGCACGTCCCGGGGCTCGCCGCCCTGGTGGCCCGCGTCGAGGCCGCGCGTCTCACCAACGTGCGGGTCGCCCACGGCGACGCCGTCGAGCTGCTGGCCGGCCTCCCCGTGGGATCGCTCGACGAGGTCCGGGTCTTCTTCCCCGACCCGTGGCCGAAGCCCAAGCACCACAAGCGCCGGCTGGTGTCGCCGGCGTTCGCTGTCCTCGTCGCCTCCCGGCTCAGGCCAGGCGGTTTGCTCCACGCGGCGACGGACTGGGAGCCCTACGCGGCAGGCGCCCTCGCGGTGCTCCACGCGTCGGAGGACTTCCTCGTCGAGGGCTACGCCAAGCGGCCGGCATGGCGACCGGTCACCCGCTTCGAGGCTCGGGCGGTGGCGCAGGGCCGTCCGTCGTACGACCTGCTGGCGTTTCGCCGGCCGCTCGGGGCCGTCCTGCAAGGATGAGTGCTCCCTGCCGACCGACCTCCTGGAGCGCCAGTGCTCGAGCTCACTGCCACGTCGTCCGTCGTGACGGGAGGTGCTTCCGGCCTCGGCGAGGCGGCCGCCCGCCGCCTCGCTGCCCGGGGCGCCAAGGTCGTCATCGTCGACCTCAACGACGAGAAGGGACTCGCCGTCGCCGGTGACATCGACGGTACGTACCTGCGGGCCGACGTCTCCGACACCGAGCAGGTCATCGAGGCGGTCAAGGCCGCCGAGGAGCTCGGGCCGCTGCGCACCCTCGTCACCGCTGCCGGCATCGGCTGGGCCAGCCGCACCATCGGCCGGGACGGGCGGTTCGAGTCCGCCCACGACCTCGACGCCTTCACCAAGGTCCTCACCGTCAACCTGGTCGGCACCTTCAACTGCATCCGCCTCGCCGCCACCGCGATGAGCCGCACCGAGGCGGTCGATGGCGACGGAGCGAAGGGCGCCATCGTCACGCTCTCGTCCGTCGCCGCCTTCGACGGTCAGATCGGGCAGGCGGCCTACTCGGCCAGCAAGGGCGGCATCGTCGGCATGACACTGCCGGTGGCGCGTGACCTCGCGGCGATCGGGGTACGCCTGAACTGCATAGCACCAGGGCTTTTCGACACCCCCATCTACGGCGAGGGTCCGGCTTCGGAGGCCTTCAAGGAGAGCCTCAAGGCAGACGTGGTTTTCCCCAAGCGGCTCGGCTTCCCGGACGAGCTCGCAACGATGATTGTTGAGCTGCTCACCAACTCCTACGCCAACGGCGAGTTCGTCCGCGTCGACGGCGCGGCGCGACTTTCGCCGAAGTAGCCGCCGCGTGAGCGTGCCGTCGCTGCTGGGGCAGGACGAGCCACGGCGGCGGCGCGAGCTCAACCGCATGAAGCGCACTGCGACAGGTTTCTTGCTTGTCGCCGCCATCGTCTTCCTGGCCTCGTTCGCCCGGTCCGGCGCCGGCTGGGTCGGCTTCGTTCGCGCGGCCGCCGAAGCCGGGATGGTCGGCGGTCTGGCCGACTGGTTCGCCGTCACAGCGCTGTTCCGTCGGCCGCTGGGCCTGCCCATCCCGCACACGGCCCTGATTCCCACCCGCAAGGACGCGCTCGCTGCCAACCTCGGCGGCTTCGTCACCGAGCACTTCCTCACCCGCGACAACGTCCGCGCGCAACTGGCCGAAGCGGGGTTGGTGCCCCGCCTCGCCAGACAGCTCGCGGCACCGGGAGTCACTGAGCGGCTGGCTCGCGAGATGACGATCGTCGCAGCTGATCTGCTCGGCTCACTAAGCGCTGAGGACGTGTCGCGCAGCGCCCTGGAGCTGGCCCGTCGCGACCTCCACCGCCGGCCCTACGCCGCGCTCGCGGGCCGGCTGCTCGCAGACGTGACCGAGGGAAAGGTGCACCAGCCTCTGCTCGACGTCGCCCTGCCCTACGTACGCGGCTCGGTCGTCGACCACCGCGACTACCTCGTGCGCCAGCTCAAGCAGATCGGCGGCGAGCTCGGCTTCTTCGCCTGGTTGTTCACCACCGACCGGCGGGTGCGCAAGCTGGTCGACGAGGTCGTCGCCCTGCTGGCCGAGGTGGAGCGCAACCCGTCCCACGAGCTGCGAACGATGCTTGACCAGTGGCTGCACCGCATCGCCGACGACCTGCAGCACAGCCCGGTGCTCGGCGCCCGGGTCGAAGTGTTGATCGGCACGGTGCTGGAGGACCCGCAGACGCGGCGCTGGCTGAGCGACGCGGTGGAGGGCGCGCTGGGCACCGTCCGCGAGGCCTTGGCCGACCCGGAGTCGCCGCTCGCGCGTCGCGTCGCGGCGTCACTTCGCGACCTGGCAGGGCGGGCCCTGGCCGACGAAGAGTTCGCGTCCCGTCTCGAGGGCTGGCTCGAGTCTGCCGTGCTGTACGTCGTAGACAACTACGCCTCGGAGTTCAGCCGTCTCGTCGAGACGACGGTCGGCCGGTGGGACGGGCCCGCCACCGCCGAGCGGATCGAGCTGGCCGCCGGCAAGGACCTGCAGTTCATCCGCATCAACGGCACCGTCGTCGGCGCGCTCGCCGGCGTCGTGCTCCACACCGTTGCAGTGCTGATTGCCTGACGCTGCCTCAGACCGGCAGGCCGAGGGCCGACGCGCTCAGGGTGGCCAGGCCGACCTCGAGCTCGCGCACCTGGGGAGGCCGACGCAGGTCCATCCGCTGCTCGACCATCTCGCGCAGGATCCGTGCCGGGTCGCGGCTGTCCTCGAGCGCCTGCGCGTCGTCGTACAGCGTGATGCTCATGGACCGGCCGCTCTCCCGGTCGACCAGCACCAGCATCCCGCTCATCCCCGGGATCTCCTGCGCGCGAGGGACCACCTCGTCGCGTGCATAACTAAGATCACGGTCGATCTCGGCTGGCGTGACACCATCCCACTCGATGATCCGTGCGTACATCGCAGCACCTCCTGTCGTGAGCGTCCTCCGTTACGCAGCCGGCTACAAGAGTCCGACGACCCCAGCTGTGGGCCCGGCGGACGAGTCTGCGTCGGGGACGGCCGCGACGGCGGCCCGGCCGGCGTCGGTCAGGACGCGCTCGTTGCGCTCCGTGCGAAGGAGCGGCTCCGGCCCGCGGTACAGCGCGGCGAGGTTAGCCGGGGCGAGCCCGGCCTCACGGGCGGCCTGGTGCAGCTCCAGCTTGTGCATGCGGCCACCTGCCTCAGCGACCTGCTGCAGGAGCCGGCTCACCTGCCCGGGCTCGGACTCCGCCGGGGTCGGCTGCTGCGGGCCATCGGCCAGCAGCGCCGCGATCTGACCGGCCAGTCCGCGCAGGGCAAGGCGCAGACGGGTGGCCTCGTCCTGCTCCACGGGTACGTCGCCGCTGCCCTGCCACGTGCGCTTGGGGAAGCGGCGCAGGTACTCCTGCTCCAGCTCGAGCATCCGCTCGGTGTGGTTCTGGAACTGCGCGGCAGTCCCGTGCAGGAACACCCAGTTGCGCGTCGCGTGCGCGGCGGTGCCCTGATCCTCCAGCTCGGTGTCCGTCAGCTCGCCGACGGGGCTCCCCTTGGGCATCAGCCCTCCCAACTAGACACAAGCGGCGTGTCGACGCCCAGCGCGCCGACCCTTCGGGACCCGCCAGGAGCACCGAGCGGTGCGTCACGACCTGGCAGGACTTCGACGAAAAACGCCCGGCTGTCCTCGACGAAGCGCTTGTTGTCCTCATCGACCCGACGATCCTGGGTGATGGCCTCCACGGGGCAGACCGGTTCACACGCTCCGCAGTCGATGCATTCCTTCGGGTTGATGTAGCTCTTGCGATCGCCCTCATAGATGCAGTCGACGGGGCACTCGTCCATGCACGCCTTGTCGTTCACGTCGATACAGGGTCCGGCGATGACATACGACATAACTGCCCCATCCTTCTGTCAAACGGCTGGTGCGGCAAGCAGTCATACCCGAGACGTGTCGAAGTCCGCGCGAGTCCCTGAGCCGAAGCGTCGAAGCGCCCCGTCTGGGCCACTCGCGTTCGGCCGGATGAAGATCCAGTTCTGCCAGGCCGTGAGCCGCCCGAACACCTTGGTCTCGACGGTCTCGGGGCCGACGAACCGGTGGTTGGCCTCCATCCCCGTGAGGGCGTCCGGCGAGAGAGCGGCGCGCTCTTCCAGCGCCAGCCGCAGCTCGTCGTCCCAGTCCAGGCCGTCGGGGGTCGCGGTGACCAGCCCGATCTCGTCTGCGGCGGCGGCGTCGAGGGGCTCGGCGGCTCGCGCAGCCACTGCCGCGAGGTCGTCCGGATGGCCGAAAAAACGCGACTGCAGACGGGTCAGCCCGTTGCTCATCGGATAGGGACCAAAGTTGGCCGCCCCGACCTGCAGCGTCGCGGGGGTGGCGTCCGGGTCGACGTCCTGCAGCACGCCGTCGAGCATGTACTGCCGGTCGCAGGCCAGCGCCAGCTCCAGGAGCGTTCCCACGAAGCAGCTGCCGGGCTCGATGACTGCGAACAGGCTTCGGCTCGTGACGTCGAGGCGCTTGAGGGTGCGCTTGAGGTACTGGACCACCTCGTTGACGAACCAGTCGCCTTCCAGGTCGGTCAGCTGCGCGTCATAGGCCAGCACCAGGTCGGCGTCACCTTCGGTGCGAAGAACCCAGGTGCCGAGCTCGAGCTCGTTGGTGCGCAGCCGCAGTACCAGGTCGTCCAACTCGCGCGCCAGGGTCATCGGCCAGTAGTCGACACCCTGTTCCAGCACGGCCGCGGCGCCCTCAGGCGGTGCCGCCAGCGGGCCACGGACGGTGATGTCGACCCGGCGCCGACCTCGGTCGAACCGCGCCTGCACGGTGCTGTAAGTGATGCCGTCCCCGGTTTCTTGACGGCCCAACGGCACAAGGGTGACCCCCCCACCCCTGCCCTGTCGGCTCGACCGGGCTCCCGCGGCGACGGCGCGTGCCTGGACGGCGTCAGCGAAGCGACTGGACGGGATGCTCTCGTCGACGAGCCCCCACTGGACCGCAGTGGCCCCGCGAATACCTTCGTTCTTGGTGGCGAAGACGTCAGCCCGGTCCTTACGGACCAGCCGCTTGTCGACGACGCGGGTGAGTCCACCGGTCCCGGGGAGCACGCCGAGCAGCGGTACCTCCGGCAGCGAAACGGCCGACGACCCGTCGTCGACCAGCACGATCTCGGCGCAGGCAAGGGCCAGCTCGTAGCCGCCCCCTGCCGCAGTGCCGTTGAGTGCGGCGATATAGGTCTGGCCCGAGGTTGCCGTCGCATCTTCGATCCCGTTGCGCGTCTCGTTGGTGAACTTACAGAAGTTCACCTTCCAGGCATGCGAGCTCTGGGCCAGCATCTTGATGTTGGCGCCGGCGCAGAACATCCGGTCCATCCCTCCGGTTATGACTACGGCCGTGACGGCCGGGTGCTCGAACCGAAGGCGCTGCACGGCGTCGTACAGCTCGATGTCGACGCCGAGGTCGTAGCTGTTCAACTTCAGCTCGTAGCCCGGGACAAGGCCGCCGTGCTCGTCGACCTGCATCGTGAGAGTCGCCACCGGACCCTGCACCGACAGCCGCCAGTGCTTGTAGCGGTCGGGGGCGGTGTCGAAATCGACCCGCACGGGCGCCGACGTCGGGGTGTCCGCTGCCATCAGCGTCATCAAGCACCTCTTCGTGAGCTCGAACCGGGTAGTCGACATACTACGTACTAGCTATTTCACGTCAAGAACTTGTAGCAGGATCAGGCCCTCTCTCTGGATCCAGTCCGGCGTAGACCGTCATGGCGTTGCCACCCAGCACCAGGGCCACGACCTCGTCGGTCAGCCCGAGCCCGGCGACAGCCCGTGCGTTCGCGGCCTGTCCCGGCACGCCTGGCCAATCGGTGCCGAAGATCCACTTGCGGGCCAGCCGCTGCAGGTCGAAGCGACCGTAGTACTCGGGCAGACGCTTGGGGGGCAAGCCCGACAGCTCGAGCCAGACCCGGTCCCTCGACAACGCGAGGAAGGCTGCGGCGTCGTACCACCAACCGCGGCCGCCGTGGGCGAGGACGACATCGAGGTCGGGAAAGTCCCGAAGGACCGCATCGAGCAGCTGCGGGTCGGCGTAGGCGTTGGTCGACCCGGGGAAGCTGCTGGTGCCGCAGTGCACGACCAGCGGAACACCTCGCTCAACCAGGACGGCGTACGCCGGGTAGAGCGCGGCGTCGTCGCAGCGGAAGCCACCGTGGACGGGGTGCAGCTTCAGCGCAGCAGCGCCCAGGTCGAGTTGGCGCTCCAGCTCGCGAGCGATCGGGAAGTGCAGGTGCGGATTGACGTTGGCCACCGGCCGGAACCGCCGCGGGTTGTGCTCGATCAGGGGCAGTAGGTCGTCGAAGGCCTGGTAGCCGGTGGTCTTAGGGCTGTACTCGCAGAACAGCAGGGCGACATCGACACCTTCGGCGGCGAAGCACGCGTCCAGAGCCGCGGGATCGGGCGTCCCGTCCGCCGCCCAGACCCGCTCCATGACGCCGTCGGCGCCGAACGCGCGGGCCCACGCCACCCACGCGGGCGCGACCGAGCCGAGCCGGGGCACATGGACGTGCGCGTCGACGAGCAGGTGGCCGTCGAGCACTACGGCGCAGCCGAAGGGATGGCCCGTGCGGTGAGCAGGTCCGTCCCGGCCAGCTCCCGCAGCCGGAACCGCTGCACCTTGCCCGTGGCGGTCTTGGGGAGCTCGTCGACCACGACGACTGCGCGGGGACGCTTGAAGGCGGCCAGCCCCTCCCGGCACCAGCTCACCAGTTCGGCCTCGTCCAGCTGCGCGCCAGGCATCGCTACGACGAAAGCCACCGGTTTGTCGAGCTCGTCGCTGTCGGCCACCGCCACGACGGCGGCTTCCGCCACATCGGGGTGCTGCAGCAGCCGGTCCTCCACCTCGGCGGGGGACACCCAGATCCCGCCGGCTTTGAGCAGGTCGTCAGAACGCCCCATGCAGGCGTAATACCCGTCGGCGGACCGCACGTAGGTGTCGCCCGTGCGGAGCCACTCGCCCTGGAACACCTCGCGGCTGGCGTCGGTCCGACACCAGTAGCCCGTCGCCAGGGAGGCCCCCCGCACGAACAGTGTTCCCGGCTCGCCATCCGGGACCGGCTGCCCCAGCTCGTCCCGCACGGCCAGGTCGTAGCCGTGGACGGCAGTGCCGGACGTCCCGGGCCGCACCGCCCCGTCCCGGTTGGACGAGAAGATGTGCAGCGCCTCCGTAGATCCGATGCCGTCCAGGACCTCGACGCCGAAGCGCTCGGTGAAGCGCCGGTAGAGCGCCGCCGGCAACGCCTCACCGGCCGACGCGCACAGGCGCACCGAGCGGAAAGTGTCGGCCGGGAGGTTGGCGGCGAGCAGGGCCGCGAAGAAGGTCGGACCGGCGAAGAACAGCGTCGGCGCGTCCTGGAGCATTCGCTCGACGACGACCTGGGCAGAGGGCCGGCGCGGCTCCAGCACGGCGGTGCCCCCCACGGACAAGGGGAACAGCAGCGAGTTGCCGAAGCCGTAGGCGAAGAACATCTTGGCGACCGAGAAGCAGGTGTCGTCGGGACCGATGCGCAGCACGTCACGTGCGTAGGTCTCACAGACGGCCCGCAGG
Source organism: Frankiales bacterium (assembly GCA_031367045.1). Taxonomy (GTDB): domain Bacteria; phylum Actinomycetota; class Actinomycetes; order Mycobacteriales; family SCTD01; genus JANLPD01. The sequence continues at coordinate 8,263 of JANLPD010000386.1, forward strand.
TTGGCATGCCGGTGCATCGCCCCCTTGGGCGTCCCGGTGGTGCCGGAGGTGTAGAGCCACAGGGCTGGGGAGTCGTCGTGGGTGGCGGCAACCGGCTCGGTCGGACCTCCGCCCGACCTGCCGGCAGCCAGGACCTCGATCCAGGCGGTGACCGCGACGCGTGGCGGCGCCTGGACCTCGGCCCCGTCCACGACGATCACGTGGTCCAGCTCCGGCGCGGCGACCGCCGCCACACAGGCTCCGGCCGCAAACTCCGGGGTCACGACCAGAACGCGCGCGGCCGAGTCGACGAGGACCTTGGCCAGCTCGGCGCCGGTCAGCATCGTGGACACCGGCACCGCGATGGCCCCGAAGCGCAGCGCCCCGAGGATGCCCACGGCGAGCTCCAGACGGTCCGAGCAGACGAGCATC
>JANLPD010000053.1:0-16003 GCA_031367045.1 Frankiales bacterium
CCGCTCTCCCGGACCTTCGTCGCCGCAGGGAGGGCGGCTGCGAGCCGGCCCGGCGTCGTGAAGAAGTTGCGTGCGTCCGCGCGCCGCTCGCCGAGCCGGTAGAGCCCCGGGAACGCGTCGTAGGACGCGTCGAAGATGCGACCGGCCCGCTCGACGGCGTGGAAGCCGGCGGTGACGCCGGAGTTGCCGCCGGAGAAGCCGAGCGCGACGGGACCGAGCTGGCCGAGCAGCTCTGGGTCGCTCTCACGGACGCTACGGACCGGGCCCACCTCGCCGGAGAAGCCGTTGTCGAACACCGCCAGCATGCGGGTCGAGCCGCCCTCCACGACCTCCTCGAAGACGATTGCTGCCTGCGACAGGCCGCGCTGGTAGGGCCGGGCGAGCGGGGCGTTGTCGATCTTGAGTACGACGACCGGCGAGGCCCCACGCGGCGCCAGGCCGGTCAGCGGGTCCAGGCCACCCGACGGCGTGGTCGGCGCCGCCGAGCTGGGCCGGGGCGAAGCCGATGGGGAGGGCGTCACCCCGGCCGTGTTGGGGGTCTGGGCGGACTTGCCCGACCCCCCACATCCGGCAAGCAGGGCAGTCAGGGCGAGGCCGACGACGAGGCAGGGACGGGGCGGGAAGGTCACGCTTGCGACGGTACGACGGGTGCGCCCACCCGGTCGCCGAATGCGCGAATGCCCACAGCGTGTCCCGCCAGCCGGTACCAACGAGCGGCTTGGCACGGCGGCGGCCGAGGACGACAAGCCAGCTTGGGCACTACAACGCAGTGTCGTCGATCTCGAAGAACAGGGGCATGGCGCGGTGCCCCGCAAGCCGCAACGCCCGTGGCATCCGCCGGAAGCGCAGCGACCTCGTGTCCTTGACCGCCGTGTTGTGGAACGAGCGGGCCAGCCCGACCCGAACGCTCGCCGCCTGCAGCTCCGCTACCGGCGTTCCGACGACCAGCAGCGGGAGGGCGGCGCGCAGCGCCCGGGTGAGGTCGTTCTCCACGACCTCGCGCCCGACCACCCCGGCCGCCAGGCCCAGCAGGGCCCCCGCCTCGACGGCATCTGCCCTCGGCCCGGGCGGCAGCGCGTGGACGAGCTCACGCGCCGCGGCGGCCCGGCGGACCAGCTGCGCGTCGAGCGCCGCCCAAGCGGCGTCGACCCGTGCATGCTGCCGGTCGAGCCGACCGGCGGTCCAGGCGACGTAGATGGCGAGCAGGAGCGCAAGGCCGAGGACGAGCAGTGAGACGGTCACCGGGTCGGAGCCCGCCGGGCCAACCAGCCGCGCAGCGTGACAAGCAGGCCAACCGGGTCGTCGTCCTCCTGCTCCGGCAACGCGGCAAACTCGCTCTCGAGCTCGGCATCGAGGTCGACCGGTGCGGCGGCCCGCACGGTCTCGTAGACCTCCACCACCCGGCGCCCCACGGTCGACCAGTCGTACTGCTGCACGGCGGCATGACCAGCGGCGGCCAGCGTCGTACGCCGGGACTCGTCGCCAAGCAGGTCAGCCAGCGCGCTCGCCAGCGCGGCCGCATCACCGACCGGGACGAGCACGCCTGCCTTGCCGTCCTCGAGCACGCGGCGGAAGGCCTCGAGGTCGCTGGCCACGACCGGAGTGCCGGCCGCCATCGCCTCGATCAGGACGATGCCGAAGCTCTCGCCGTGGGTGTTGGGCGCGCAGTAGACATGGCCGGTCGCGTAGACCCGCGCCTTGTCAGCCTCGCTCACCAGGCCGAGCAGTTCCACCCGGTCGCGCAGCCGGGCGTGGACGGTCTCGCGGACCTGCGCGACATCGCCCGGTCCGGCGACGAGCAGGCGCACGTCGGGCACCCGGTGGACGAGCTCGGGCAGCGCCTCGAGCAGGACGGCCAGCCCCTTGCGCGGCTCGTCGATCCGGCCGAGGAAGCAGACTGTCGGTCCGCCGCGCGCAAATGGGTGGGCGCCCTCGAACCGCTTGACGGACACACCGTTGGGCACCAGGACGGCGTCCCCGCCGAGGTGCTCGACAACGACCCGCCGGGCGGCCGGGGACACTGCGATGCGCCCGGTGATCTTCTCCAGACCGGGCTGCAGCGCCGTGCCGAAGACCTGTAGCGCGCGACTGCGCGCGGTCGCCGTGTGAAAGGTCGCAACCATCGGACCCCGGGCGGCGAAGCAGGCCAACATCGACAGCGACGGCACGGTCGGCTCGTGCAGGTGGAGCACGTCGAACCGGCCCTCACGCAGCCACCGACGGGTACGCGCCAGCGAGAGCGGCCCGAAGGCGAGCCGGGCGACAGACCCGTTGTAGGGCACGGGCACCGCCCGGCCCGCCGGCACGACGTAGGCCGGCAGGTCGGCCTCGTCCGGCTCGTCGACCGGGGCCAGAACCGATACCTCGTGGCCGAGCTCGAGCAACGTGTCGGCCAGGTCCCGGACGTGCGCCTGGACCCCACCGGGGACATCCCAGGTGTAGGGGCAGACGAGGCCGACCCTCATGTCGTGCGGGCCTTGCGCGGGTCGTCGTCGGCGAGGTCGTCGAGCCACAGCCGCTGCAGCATGTGCCAGTCCTGCGGGTGGGCTGTGATGGCGACCTGGAAGGCGTCGGCCACCGCCTGCGTCATCCCCGGCACGTCCGTGTGGGCGACCTGGGCGTGGAACTCGATCGCCCACCCGCGGGGGCGAAAGGCCAGCGTTGTCGGGACCAGGGCGGCGCCGGTACGCAGCGCGAGCGAGGCCGGGCCGGCTGGCATGCGCGTCAGCGCGCCGAAGAAGTCCACCTCGACGCCGCGCGGCGTGAGGTCGCGGTCAGCCAGCAGGGCCAGCACACCCCCACTCTGCAGCCGCTCGGCCAGCACGTCGAAAGGCGGCCGCTCGCCGCCGGTCAGGGCGAGCACCTCCATGCCGAGCCCCTCGCGGAAGGCCACGAAGCGGTCGAACAGCGCAGCTGGCTTGAGCCGTTCGGCGACCGTGGTGAACGGCACGCCCTGGGCCAGCAGCCAGACGGCGGCCGTGTCCCAGTTGGCCAGGTGCGGCAGGGCGAGCACGACGCCCTTGCCGGCCCGGATGCCGTCGTCAAGGATCGCCCGGCCCGAGATCTCCGTCGCCGCCGCGACGCTCTCCGCGGACATGCCGGGCAGCCGGAAGACCTCACGCCAGTACCGGGCGTAGGACCTCAGTGCAGCCCGGGTCAGCAGGTCGAGGTCGGCATCGGGGGCCACCCGTGACAGGTTGCTGCGCAGCCGGTCGGTCCCTCCACCGCCGCGGCGCCAGGCGAGGTCCGCCGCCGCGTCGAACAGGCGGGCTGCCACGCCTTCCGGCACGGCCCGCACGAAGGCCCAGCCAGCGGCGTACGACGCTGCCGTCACCCGGCCGGACACCAGGGACGCGACCGCCACGAGCGGTCCCTTCACGCCGCCCGCAACGCCTGCCGGCGCACCTCGACAAGGCGCTGTCCCACGGTGACCACCGAGCCGACGGCAGTCACCCACAGGACGGTCGGCAGCGCCTCCTCCACACCGAACCCGGTAACCAGCGTGCCCGCGAGCACCAGGATCAGCCGCTCGGTGCGCTCGAGCAGCCCGACGTCGCAGGTCATGCCCAGGCTCTGCGCCCGTGCTTTGGCGTAGGACGTCACCGCGCCCAGGACGAGGCAGGCCAGCGCTACCCCGACGAGCAGCCGGCTTTCGCCGTCGCCGGCGTACCAGAGGGCGACGCCTGCGAAGATCGCGCCGTCAGCGATTCGGTCCATCGTGGAGTCCAGGAACGCACCCCACGGCCCGGCCGGGCCCTTGCGGCGGGCCAACTCCCTAGCCATCGTGCCGTCGAGGGCATCGCTGAGCACCGACAGGGTGACCACAACGGTGCCGAGCAGGAACTGGCCTCCCGGAAACAGCAGCAGGGCGCCGGCGACCGCGCAGAAAGTTCCGGCGACGGTGACGGCGTCGGGGCTGACCCCGGCCCGCAGCAGGGCACCGGCGAGCGGCTCGGCCACCCGGGCGACGGCCGGATGCAGGTTGAGCATCGGGTCCGTCCGCTCGGGGTCAGGGGTCCGCTGGGAGGCGGCGTCGACCGGTGGGGTGTTGCGCGTGACCTTACCGAGACGGGCCGCCGGCCGGGGGAGGCAGCGGCTGCCCCGGTTGCCTTGCCGCCCCGGTTGCCTTGCCGCCGCCCGGCTGCGGGAGGACGCTGCGCAGGTGTGGCGCTCCGGAGCGCTTTTGAGTAGGAGGTGGAAGTGCCGAAGGTCGAGAAGGCCGGCACGACAGGTAGCGGGGGGTCCTGCGCGCTGGCCCCCAGACCGCCCGACCAGATCCGCAACGTCGTTCTGGTCGGCCCTGCGGGGTCGGGCAAGACCACGCTGGTGGAGGCGCTGCTCGCACGGGCCGGCGCGGTCCACCGCCGCGGCTCGGTCCCGGACGGGAGCACCGTCTGCGACCACGACGAGCTCGAGGTCCGCCAGCAGCGGTCGGTCTCGCTGGCGGTCGCCCCGCTCGAGCACAGCGGGGTGAAGGTCAACCTGCTCGACACCCCCGGTACACCGGATTTCGTCGGAGAGCTGCGAGCCGGCCTGCGGGCCGCAGACGCCGCCCTGTTCGTGGTCTCGGCCGCCCAGGGGCTCGATGCGCTCACGGCGCAGCTGTGGGCGGAGTGCGAGGACGTCGGCATGCCGCGGGCCGTCGTCATCACCCAGCTCGACCGCCCGCGCGCCGACTTCGACGATGCCGTGGCGCTGTGCCAGCGACTGTTCGGCGAACAGGTGCTGCCGCTGCACGTGCCCGTCCTCGACGACGCCGAAGATGTCGTCGGGCTTTTCGATCTGTTGGGGATGCGCTTGCACGACTGGTCGTCCGGCGACCTCCAGATGGGCGACCCCGACCCTCTGCACCTGTCCCTGCTGGACGGTCCGCGGTCCGCCCTCGTGGAGGGTCTGATCGCCGAGAGCGAGGACGAGGAGCTGCTCGACCGCTATCTGGCTGGGGCTCCGCTCGACCCCAAGGCCCTCGCCCGCGACTTCGAGACCGCGATGGCGCGCGGCAGCTTCTACCCCGTCCTCGCGGCGGCTCCCCTGCGCGGCGTCGGCACCGAGGAGCTGCTCGACGTCCTCGTCACAGGCTTTCCCACCCCTGTCGAGCACCCGCTACCGATGGTGACCCGCCCCGACGGCTCCCCCGCGGCACCGATGTCCTGCGACCCCGAGGGCCCGCTCGTCGCCGAGGTCGTGAAGACCACGACCGACCCGTACGTCGGTCGCGTCTCGCTGGTCCGGGTCTTCTCCGGGACGCTGCGTCCGGACACGGCCGTCCACGTCAGCGGTCACGGCGAGACCCGGCCGGCCCACGACGAGGACGAACGCGTCGGCGCGCTGTCGTCCCAGTTCGGCGCCACCCTGCGCCCCGTCGCGTCGGCGCCCGCCGGCGATCTCGTCGCTGTCGCCCGCCTGAGCCACGCCGAAACGGGAGACACGCTGTCCAGCAAAGAGGATCCGCTGCTCGTCGAGGCCTGGCACCTGCCCGAGCCGCAGCTGCCGGTGGCTGTCGAGGCGTCATCACGGGCCGACGAGGACCGGCTGGCGACCGCCCTCGCCCGGCTCGCCGCCGAAGACCCGACGGTCCGGGTCGAGCGGCGCCAGGAGACCGGCCAGCTGCTGGCGTGGTGCGTCGGCGAGGCCCACGCCGAAGTGCTTCTGGACCGGCTCCGCACCCGGCACGGGGTCGAGGTCACGACGCCCGCGGTCGTGGTCCCGCTGCGTGAGACCCTCGCGACAGCGACGACGGCGACCGGTCGGCTGGTCAAGCAGAGCGGCGGGCACGGGCAGTACGCCGTCGTCGTCGTCCAGGCCCGCCCCCTTCCCACCGGCTCGGGCGTCCGGTTCGCCATCCGCATCGCCGGCGGCTCGGTCCCCGTGGCATTCCACTCCAGCGTCGAGAAGGGCGTGCGCGCGCAGGCCGACCAGGGCGTCCACGCCGGGCGGCCGCTCGTCGATGTCGAGGTGGTGCTCGTCGACGGCAAGTCCCACTCGGTCGACTCCTCCGACGCGGCCTTCCAGGCGGCCGGTGCCCTCGCCCTGCGCGAGGCGGTCGCCGCAGCCGGGGTTCGGGTCCTCGAGCCCGTCTGCGCGGTCGAGGTGACGGTGCCTTCGTCGTACGTCGGGCACGTCATGAGCGACCTGGCCGGGAGGCGGGCGCACGTGACCGGCAGCGAGACCGACGCCGTCCACGAGGACCGCAGCGTGGTGCGCGCCGAAGTCCCCGAGGCGGAGCTGGCGCGCTACGCCATCGACCTGCGGGCCCTCAGCCACGGCACCGGCGGCTTCAGCCGACGCCACCTGCGCCACGACACCGTCTGACCGGAGTGCGGCCTGCTCAGACCTCGAGCCAGGCCTGGGCGAGCAGGGTCCGCGTCTCGGGCAGCAGCTGCGGAAGGACCTTGGTCTGGCCGACCACCGGCATGAAGTTGGTGTCGCCACCCCACCGCGGGACGACATGCTGGTGCAGGTGCGCCGCTATGCCAGCGCCGCCCACGACGCCGAGGTTCATGCCGACGTTGAAACCCTGGGCCCCGCTGGCGTGGCGCACCGCGCGTAGGGCGTGCTGGGTGAGGTCGGCGAGCTCGCGGGTCTCGTCCTTGTCCAGCGCCGCGTAGTCGGCGACGTGGCGGTACGGCACCAGCATCAGATGGCCGGCGTTGTAGGGGTAGAGGTTGAGTACGGCGAACACCGTCTCGCCGCGGGCCACCACAAGGCCGTCGGTGTCAGGCAGCGCCGGGATCGTGCAGAACGGGCAGTCGTCCTCCCCGTCGGGCTTGCCGGCGCCCTTGATGTAAGCCATCCGGTGCGGCGTGTAGAGCCGCGCGAAGGCGTCCCGCAGGCCGGCGCCGGCCTGCTCCTCGGGCTCGACCGGCTGGCCGGCGCTCATCGTCGCTCCCGGACGACCTCGACGATCCGGGCGACCGCCTCATCGACCGGCACGCCGTTGTCCTGCGTTCCGTCGCGAAACCGGAAGCTCACGGCGCCGGCAGCGATGTCGTCCGCGCCGGCGATCAACATGAACGGGATCTTCTGCTTCTGGGCGGTGCGGATCTTCTTCTGCATGCGGTCATCGGAGGTGTCCACCTCAGCCCGGATCCCCTCTGCCCGCAGCCTCGATGTGATGTCGAGGAGATAACCGTCGAAATCAGAGTGCACCGGGATCCCGACGACCTGCACCGGCGCGAGCCAGGCCGGGAAGGCGCCGGCGTAGTGCTCTACGAGCACCCCGAGGAACCGCTCGATCGACCCGAACAGCGCCCGGTGGATCATGACCGGCTGGTGCCGCAACCCGTCTTCGCCCTGGTATCCGAGGTCGAAGCGCTTGGGCTGCTGGAAGTCGACCTGGATGGTCGACATCTGCCACGTGCGGCCGATGGCGTCGCGTGCCTGCACCGAGATCTTCGGGCCGTAGTAGGCGGCGCCGCCCGGGTCGGGCACGAACTCGAGCCCGGAGGCTTCGGCGGCCGTCCGGAGCGCCTCGGTGGCCTCCTCCCACTCCTCGGGCTCTCCGACGAACTTGTCGGAGTCGTCGCGGGTGGACAACTCGAGGTAGAAGTCGTCGAGGCCGAAGTCGCGCAGCAGGTCAAGCACGAACGTCAGCAGCGAGGTCAGCTCGCCCGGCATCTGCTCCTTGGTGCAGTAGATGTGCGAGTCGTCCTGCGTCATGCCGCGCACGCGCGTGAGCCCGTGCACAACACCGGACTTCTCGTAGCGGTAGACCGACCCGAACTCGAACAGCCGGAGCGGGAGCTCCCGGTAGGACCGGCCGCGCGAGGCGAAGATGAGGTTGTGCATCGGGCAGTTCATGGCCTTGAGGTAGTAGTTCACCCCTTCGAACTCCATCGGGGGAAACATCACGTCGGCGTAGTACGGGAGGTGGCCGGACGTGTGGAAGAGCCCCTCCTTGCTGATGTGCGGGGTGTTGACGAACTCATAGCCGCCCTGCTCATGCTTGCGGCGCGAGTAGTCCTCCATGACCCGCCGGATCGTCCCGCCCTTGGGGTGGAACACGGCGAGGCCGGAACCGAGCTCTTCGGGGAAGGAAAACAGGTCGAGCTCGGCACCGAGCTTGCGATGGTCGCGCTTCTCGGCCTCCTCGAGCAGCCGTAGGTGCTGCTTTAGCGCCTCGCGCGACTCCCATGCTGTGCCGTAGATGCGCTGCAGCGCAGGGTTTGCCTGGTCGCCCCGCCAGTAGGCGGCGGCCGAACGCATCAACTTAAAGGCCGGAATGTCACGGGTGGTGGGCAGATGCGGCCCACGGCACAGGTCTTTCCAGGCCACCTGGTCGCCGACGAGGTTGTCGTAGATGGTGAGCTCAGCGCCGCCAACTTCGACGTCAGCACCCTCCGCGCCGCCACCCTTGAGGGTGATGAGCTCAAGCTTGAACGTCTCGTGGACGAGCTCGGCCTGAGCCTCGGCCTCAGAAACCACCCGGCGGGAGAACCGCTGCCGCTGCCGGGTGATGTCGTTCATCTTCTTCTCGATCACCCCAAGGTCAGCCGGGGTGAAGGGGCGCTCGGGCAAGAAGTCATAGTAGAAACCGTCCTTGATCGGCGGGCCGATGCCGAGCAGGGTTCCAGGGAAGAGCTCCTGGACGGCCTGGGCGAGCACGTGCCCGGCCGAGTGGCGAAGGACCGCACGTCCGTCGGCACTGCCGTAGGGCACTGGCTCGACGACATCGCCCTCCGCGACCACGTGGGCGAGATCCCGAAGCTCGCCCCCGACGCGGGCCACGGCGGTGTCGGTAACGCCCGCCGCCTTGAGCACGCCCCCCGCCGTCGAACCCGCCTGGTCCGCCGTGACCGTGACCGTCGCGATGGCTGCGGGTAGGGCGGGGCTCTCGGACACTGGACTCCAGACACGAACGAGGGGCAGGTGCGTCGAGCCTATCGACGCGCCCCGCCCCTCACGACCGGGTTGACCCGGCGACGCCCGCCGGTCAGGCCAGCGAGGCGTCCAGGGTGATCTCGACGCCGGTCAGCGCCTTGCTCACGGGGCAGGTCTCCTTGGCCACCTGGGCGGTCTTGGCGAAGATGTCCGCGTCCAGACCCTCGACCTCACCGACGACTTTCAGCGCGATGCCGGTAAGGCGGAAGCCGCCAGCCGGGTCGGCGCCGAGAGAGACGTCAGCTGTGATCTCGAGGCTCTGCGGCGTGCCGCCGGCCTCGGCGATCAGCGCCGACAACTGCATCGCGAAACAGGACGAGTGAGCAGCGGCGATGAGCTCCTCGGGACTGGTCGTGCCGCCGGCGTCGTCGGCAGCGCGCTTCGGGAACGAGACGTGAAAGGTCCCGGCCTTGCTGCTGGACAGCTCGACCTGGCCGGAACCGTCCTCGAGACCGCCGTTCCAGGCGGTACGGGCTGAGCGGGTGGGCACAATATCCTCCATGGGTCAGGTGGGGTGATGCTCTGAGTGAAGACACAAAACGCCAGCCCTGTTCCCGCCAGCACGAGGTTGTTCTCCGTAGACTCCGCCCCTGTGACGCTCTCTATCCTGATGCCGGTCTACAACGAGGCAAGGACGTTGGCTGCTGCCGTCGAGCAGGTGCTGGGGGTGGACTACCCGTGCCCCGTCGAGCTCGTGCTCGTGGATGACGGAAGCAGCGACGGGACTGCAAAGGTGCTGGCCGGGCTCACGGATCCGCGGGTCGTCGTGCACTCACACGTGCGCAATCAGGGCAAAGGCGCGGCGATCCGGACAGCCAGCCAGGTAGCAACCGGTGAGTGGATGGTGATCTGCGACGCCGACCTGGAGTACTCCCCTCATGAGATCCCGCTGCTGCTGGCACCGGTGCTGGGTGGGCAGGCCGAGGTGGTCTACGGGACCCGCACCTTCGGGAGCCACACCGCGTACAGCTTCTGGTACGTCATGGGCAACAAGGGGGTGACGATGTTCGCCAACGTCGTCTACAACAGCTGGATCTCAGACCTCGAGACCTGCTTCAAGCTGATGCCGCTCGCGCTGTATCGCGAGCTGGACATCCGCGAGAAGGGCTTCGGCATGGAGGCCGAAGTCACCGGCAAGCTGCTCCGCCGCGGCGTGCGCCCCTACGAGGTGCCCATCACCTACCGCGCCCGCAGCCGCGAGGAAGGCAAGAAGCTCACCTGGCGGGACGGCGTCGAGGCGCTGTGGATCCTCGTCAAGATCAGGCTGCTGCCCTCCCGGTGAGCGCCGCGGAGGGCGCGCAGCGACCCGCTCTGCGGGAGCGAGCCCGGCGCTGCGCACCGCTGGCACTTGTGGGCTACACCGTGCTCGGGGTTGTCTTCCTGCACCGCGCCTGGGCCGACCCGCGTCACGTAACCCTGCAGGGCGGCGACGGCGACCCTGGTCTGTTCATCTGGTTCCTGGCTAACACCAGCCGCGCCCTGACCACCGGGCACGGCCTGCTCGTCACGACGCGGCTCAACGCCCCCGAGGGCGTCAACACGATGTGGAACACCAGCCTGCTGTTGCCGGGCGCGCTGCTGTCCTGGCTGACGGCCCTGGCCGGCCCGTTGCTCACGTTCAACGCCCTGGTCACCGCAGGGCCGGTCCTCACCGCCTGGTCGGCCCACCTCGCTGCGCGTCGCTTCGTGCAGACGACGGCCGCCCGAACCACCGTCGGCCTGGTGGTGGGGTGCGTGACGGCGATCCCTGCGTACGCCGCCCACGTGCACCTTTCCCTGTTGATGCTCGTCCCCCCGCTCCTGCTCGTGTCCGTCGATGCGGCGACCGGTCACCGCTCGCCGGTGCGCTCTGGGTTGCTGCTCGGCGCCCTGGTGGCAAGCCAACTGCTCATCGGCGAGGAGGTGCTCGTGCTGACGGCCGGAACCGTCGCGCTCCTGCTGGTGCTTCTCGGTCTCCAGCGCCCACGACTGGCCCTCCGCCGCCTCCGCGACCTGGCCGTGACGACGCTCGTGACCGCCGGCGTCGTCCTAGCCGTCGACGGCTATCCCCTCTGGGTGCAGTTCCTGGGGCCGCTGCGGCAGCACGGTGCGCTGCTCACACCGGACACCTACAAGCTGGACCCGGCCGAGATCGTGGTGAGCGGCTCGCACCTCCTGCTCCACCCGCAGGCGCCTTCCTGGTTGCTCGTCCGGGGCCAGCTGGGGACCTCCGAACTGCTCGGGCACCTGGGGTTGCCGCTACTCGTCGTCGTCGCAGTCGTCGCCGTCGTGCGTCGTCGAGACCTCGCCGTCCGGACCACCGCGGCCACGATCGTGGCGCTGACCGTCCTGGCCTGCGGCAGCACGCTGGTCATTGCCGGGCATCGCACAGGGATCTCCCTCCCGTGGGCTGCGGCCACCCGCCTGCCGCTCCTCGACGCGCTCCTACCGGTCCGCTGGATGATCCTCGCCGGGTTGCTCGCCGCCGGGCTGGCCGGCGTCGCCGTCGACGCGGTGGCGCGCCAGGGGTGGGGTCGGTTGCCTTCGGCCGCACTGGCTGCGGCGGTCATCCTGCCGCTCGTGCCCCTCCCGCCGGCGGCGTCCTCCACCGGCGTCCCCGCGTTCTTCGCGCAGGGCGCCCCTGGCGTGACCGGGACCGCGCTGGTCGTCCCGCTGTCCGACCCGCCGTCCAGCCGCACCATGACATGGCAGGCGACGGCCGGGATGCGCTTCGCCACCCCTCGTGGCTACTTCGTCGGACCCGGTACAGCCGGCCGGGCCCGGTTCGGCGCTCGCGGTCGCCCGACGGCGGCCCGCTTGAACGCCCTGACCGCCGGCGGCACCCGCGATGTCGTCAGTGCCAGCGATCGCGACGCGGCACGAGCCGACTTCGCCTACTGGGGCGTCACCACCGTCCTGCTCGGGCCGACCCGTCACCAGGACGCCGTCCGGCGCTTTCTCACCTCGCTGCTTGGCCACGAGCCCGAGCTGTCGGGCGGCGTCTACGTCTGGCGCCAGGCTGCTGTCTCCGCGTAGCGCGGCCGGAGCAACGGCTTCCGCGGACAGCTGCGGCAGCGTCCCGCCGTACCGCTGTCGCTGGGAGGATGTCGGGGTGGGCGTAGCAGGACTTGAACCTGCGACATCTGCCGTGTGAAGGCAGCGCTCTAGCCACTGAGCTATACGCCCGAACAGGCTCCGCAGGTTACCCCAGTACGCCGGTCACGCGGTCGATCACCTCGTAGCGCCGGCCGACGAACAGCCCGACGCCGATGAGCCCGATGCCGCTGGCCGTGGCGACCGCCGAGAAGACCGGACGACGCTTCGCCTGCGCCCAAGCCTCGAGGGCGCTGCTGACCGCGCGCTCGCGCAGCCGCTCCGCCCAGTCGAACTCCGTGGACCAGATGTAGACGCCCAGCAGCACAGGCGGGATGGTCAGCGGCCCCGGCAGGACGACGAGCACCAGACCGAGCGCCACGAAGAAGGCACCGGCGGCGAAGACGAAAGCCCTCAGCAGCAGCCGGCCGGCGCGTGTGCGGCGGATCCGCGCGCGCCGACCGGTGTCATCCGAAGAAGGGGGCACCTCGTCATCCTGCCTGAGCAGGCTGAGAGCGTCCAACAAACTCAGGCGAGCTGCCCGACGGCGATCATCGGCGCGGTCGCAATAGCGGGCGCGCTCCGGCCATGTTCGAGCGTGACGGCAAGAGTCGTGACCGATGCCGCGTCGATGAGCGGCAGGTCACGCACCACGTCGACCTTCCCGTCGTGAATGTCGAACACCGCAACCGGGGTGGTACCGCCGTAGTGGCCCTTGCGCCACAGGACATACGTCGAGGACCGCACGTCGTTGCGCGGGACACCGTCAAGGACGAGCGAGACCCGGTTGTTGCTGACCAGGGCCACGGCGTTGACGCTGCCGTCCTGCGCACGCAGCTGCACTGTCCGGCTGCCAGCGCTGCTGTTCTCGATCTGCGTGACTGCGGCGCGCAACCGCACCGAAGCGCTCTGCGCCATATCGCGGTCCGTGCGCAACGTGACGTTGGAGATGCCGAGCGATACCACCAGGACCAGCGCCGCGGCGGCAGCGATCCAGGCAGCCGGGCGCTCGGGACGCAGGCGACGGCGCATCGGCAGAACGACGGCGACGGGCGCCTCGGGGTAGGAGGCCTCCCGGCCGGACGCGGCAACGCCGGCCCGGATGCTTTCGAGCAGTGACGCCGGGGGTGCGGCGGCAGGGGCGGCGTAGGAGAGCTGGCCGGCAATGGCGCGGTGCTCGACGAGCTCGCGCTCGCAGCGGGCACAGCTCGCGAGGTGGAGCAGGAAGAGCTCCTCCTCCTCGGGCTCCAGCGCCGACAGAGCATGGCCAGCGGCCAGTTCTTCGTAGAGGGCGTGCTGGTCGGCGGTCACGACGCGGTCCTTGGGAAGGGGGGGTTGGTGGCGGTCCGACCACTTTGGCCAGAACAGTCGGTCTCCCGCGCGACGGCCGTGTCCGAGATGCTTTCGAGCGAGTCGCGCAACTTGCGCATCCCGCTGAGCATCCTGGTCTTCACTGTGCCTAGCGGGGTGTCGGTCAGACCGGCGATCTCGCGCTGGGTGTGGCCGCCGAAGTAGGCGAGCTCGAGGGCGTGGCGTTGCGCCTGTGGCAGCGTCGCCAACGCCTCGCGAACCCGCTCGCGGCGCAGCCCCGACCAGACCTGGTCCTCGACATCGGCGCGGTCGGAGGGGGTTGCGTCCAGCTCGTCGACGGTGGTCCGCCGCTTTCGGAGCGTCTCCTCCCGACGAACGCGGTCGACAGCCTTGTGGTGGGTCATGGAGAGCAGCCAGCTGGAGAAGCCGCCGCGTGACGCGTCGAACTTCGACGCGTCTCTCCACAGGGTCAAGAAGACCTCCTGGACGACGTCCTCGGCGAACGAGCTGTCAGTCAGGATGCGTCGAGCCAAGGCGTAGCAGGGGCGGCCGTAACGGCCATAGAGCGCCTCGAGCGCTCCCCCGTCACCTTCCGTCACCCTGGCGACCAGCGCGCGGTCCTCGAGACCGCCATAAGCACTGGCCCCAGCCCCGACGGGCGCCGCGGCGCTCACAGGGCGGCTGCGTGGCAGCGTCACGGTGGTCCTCACACGCATCGTTCGCAGCAGGGGCCCGGACGGATGTGTCCGCGCCCCGCCCACGATACCGATTGACCTGCCGTGCGGCGCAGGGATGCCGCGTTGCCCGGCCTGCCCTGGGTCGGGGGAACAGCGGTTCAGGGCCCCTGTGCGGGGGCATGTGCCGAGAACACGAACGACGAGCGGGAGGTTTGTCATGACGGCCGGTTTGGGTGTCGTCAGCACCGAGCTGGAGTTACGCCTCGTCGTGCCCGGGTCGACGTCTCTTCCCGTGCGCTCGGCTCTGACCTATGACCCCGCGGACCCCTACGCGGTCACCGCCTCCTTCCACGCCGGCTCTGGAAGCTCCGAAGAGGTCGTCCAGTGGACCTTTGCGCGTGACCTGCTCAGCGATGGGGTGACTGCCCCGGTGGGCACGGGCGATGTGCGGGTGTGGCCGGCCACCTCGGGCGGCTCGCCGGTCGTCTGGCTCTCGCTGTCGTCGCCGTCGGGAAAGGCACTGTTCGAGATGCCGCTCGCCGAGCTCGTCGAATTCCTTCGGCAGACCTACGACGTGGTGCCCATCGGCAAGGAGAGCAACTACGTAGACGTCGACGCCGAGCTCGCCGTCCTTCTCCGGGCGGAGCCCGAGCCGTAACCCTGCCTCTGCTAATGTTTCCGACCGCGGCAAGGACCTTGCACGGTTGGGTCGCACGCGGACGTGGCTCAGTTGGTAGAGCACAACCTTGCCAAGGTTGGGGTCGCGGGTTCGAATCCCGTCGTCCGCTCGAAGACGCCCCTGGGCGTCACGGTTGGTACCGGCCCGCGCCTGCCGCACGGGCTGTCGCCGGTTCCGGCCGGGTGGCCGAGTGGTTTAGGCAAGGGCCTGCAAAGCCCTGTACGCGGGTTCGATTCCCGCCCCGGCCTCGACCCACCCAGCACCACAAAGAACGATTTAGGGCGATTGGCGCAGTCTGGTAGCGCGCTTCCCTGACACGGAAGAGGTCACAGGTTCAAGTCCTGTATCGCCCACACACGATCCACGCTCAATCTGAGGCCATAAGCGCAGGTCAGAGGCACTTTCTGACTGAGGCCGTTCCCCATGATGCCTCATCAGAACGCACCATGACTCTGGTTACCAGTGTCCAGGATCTCCAGTTCGGGGAGCCTTACCAGAGTCTTACCTTAGTCGCGAACTCTGGTAAGACCGATGGCTGTCCCGAAAATAAAGCGGTACCGTCCGGGGCATGACCCGCATGGACGGCGAGGTCGACGACATGGCCAACATCAAGGCCATGCTGGACCGCACGACCAAAATCCAACGCCAGGTCAACGGTGAACTGCAGTAGAGGAGCGCGTCACCGCACACCTATCGAGCTTGACGGCAGGGGTGTCCCAGCAATGGCCGTACGTTCGCGGGCAGCGCGTCGACGACGCCTATCTGGCGCGCGTCCTGGAGCTCATGCTCGGCGTCCTTGAGGGACGCAAGAACGCCAGGCCTCTGGACGTGACGGGGCTGGGGTACGTGAACCTGTTGCACATCGCGGTGACCCTTGCGGCGATCCCGGATCCTTCGCAGAACTCGACCCTCCCCGCGGCAACCCCGACACCCACCCCGGCACCGGCACCGGCCTCGACCGAGGACGCAGGCGGTCCTGCCCCGTCTTAGGAAGCCCCTGCTGCTGCGGAGCCCGGGGAGGTTTCGGACGTTGAGCTCGCGCAAGCTCAGCTCGTCCAGGCTCGCGAGGAGAGCGAGCTGCAGCAGGACTCGTTCTTCCCGCAGGACCCCTTCCACGCCACCGTGATCATCGAGGAGCCCGAGGCGCATCTGCACCCGCAGCTGCAGCACGCGCTCGTTCGGCACCTTCGCCGGACCGTGATCGCGCGCCCCGAGCTACAGATCGTGCTCTCCAGTCATGCCCCTGACGTGCTGACCTCCGCTCGCCCAGAGGACGTCGTGGTCCTCCGGCGTTTGGCGGACGGTCGTCGCGTTAGCCGGGTCGTCGCGCACATCCCGATGAAGGACAAGCCCGCCGTGCTGCGCAAGATGCGCCTGCACCTGG
>JANLPD010000446.1:0-4740 GCA_031367045.1 Frankiales bacterium
CCGCCGGCGTCATGCTGTACGAGCTGCTCTCCGGCGTGCTGCCGTTCTCCGAGGAGGGCGGCGGCATCGCCATCGTCTACCGGCACGTCTTCGAGCAGCCGCGGCCACTGCGCGAGGTCGCCCCGGCGGTGCCCGCAGGACTGGCGGACGTGGTCATGCGGGCGCTGGCTCGCGACCCGGCGGACCGCTACGCCACCGCCGAGGACTTCGGCGTGGCGATCGGCGAGGCGGCGACCGCAGCCTTCGGCCCCGGCTGGCTGGCGAGCACCGCGGTTCCCGTGCTCGCCGGCGGCCGCATCTTGTCGAGCACTGTCTCCGCCGCGCCGATGCCGACACCGACCCCGACCCCACCGGTTGCCGACGGCCGGGAGACGGTGGTCGTGCGGCGGGACCCGCCTCCTGCCGTCCCTGCCCAGCGGGTCCGGCCCAGCGCGGTGCTACGTGTCAAGAGTGACTTCGGGGACCTGTCCCCCGAATCACTGATCCCGGTGCGGCAGGTGCTGGCGGTCCCGGCCTGGCCGGTGGCCTTTGCCCTCGTGACGCTGGCGCTGGTCGGTTTGGTGGCACTGCTCGCCGTTGTCGGGGTAGCGAGTCCCGATCGCACGCCCACGGTAGCCCGCGGGACGGTCACCCTCGCCGGGGTGGACGTCGCGTCCGGGGGAGCGGTGAGCGTCGATCTTGGCGACAAGCTCCCGGTCCGGGTCACGAAGCTTCCAGCGGCGGCCAGCGGCGCCACCGAGGTCGCGCTGCGGCTGGGCGTCGCTGAAGTGCCGCTGCTCGGTTCCTCGACGGCGCCGCTGCTCCGCAAGGGGGGCCCGGGCATCGGCGCGGAGATCGACGCCCGCGGCAACCGTTTCCTGGCCGCCGGCATCGTGTCCGGCGAGCTGGTCTTCGCCAAGGACGGCGCGGAGCTGATGCGGACCCCCGTGGCGCTCGATGTGAGGCGGTCCTTCTACACGACCGTTCCGGGCGTCCTGGCCGGCCTTGCGCTGCTCTTCCTGCTGGCCTACGCCGAGTCGCTGGTCTCACCGCTTCGCCGCCGTGGGCGCCGTCGGATCTCGAGCTCCCTGGGGCTTGGGGTAGTCGGCGCTCTGCTCGGTGTGCTGGCGGTCGTCATCTGCTGGCTGCTCAAGGTCACCGAACCGACAGCGACGACCGCAGTGATCTGCGCCGGTGTCGGCGCACTCGCCGGCCTGGCGCTTGCTGTCACTGCCACCCAGGCCGGCCGGCGGGCCCGCGTGCTCCGGGTGGCGCGCAAGCAGGAGTTCGCTCGCGTCGCTGCCTGAGGGCAACCTCCGGGACGTCCGCGGCGGCGCAGCCCTCAAGCGCGTCGCTGCCGCAGCCGATACTTTTCAGCACGTCGGTGTTGCGCCACCGCCATCGGGGCATGCCTATCAGGACGAAAGGAGTGGCCAGGTGCTCGTCCAGACAGCGAACAGCGTCTACGAGGTGCACGAGTCCGAGCAGGTCTACCGCCTGGTCGGGCACGATCCTGGCAACGGCCTGCGTGCGCTCAGCGACTGGCTGCACTACGACCGCCTTGGGCCGGTTCGGACCGGTGAGCCGCTTCGCATCTTCGTCGTCCGCGAGGAGAGTGGCCGGGTGCTGGATTACCGGGTCGTCACCACCTCTCCGGTGACAGGCGTGCTCGCCGCCTGACCGTCACGACCACGGGCGTCCGGACCACCAAACCGGCGTACGCCCTTCTGCTGTCCTGGCCCTACGCTCACAACCCCTTCGCAGATTCGGGATTTCGCGCTACCGTCTGGGCCGATTCGCAATCGGCAGCGAAAGCGACGGGCGAATCGCCCTTGTCTGCCTCGGGGGGGGCGCATGAACGACGTGTCATATGCGCGACATTGGTCACAAAAGGCTGTCCGCAGCCCGCGAGCGCTGGTTCACCGGCTGGTGGCCGCGGCAGCTGTCGTCGCGCTGTGTAGCTCCACCGTCCTGGCCGTGGCGCTGCCCGCCCTCGCCAACGGCTCGGCCCCCGTGCCCCTCGACGATGCCTTCACCGTCGAGCGCAGTGACGCCTTCGACGTCCTCGCCAATGACAGCGATCCCGACCTCGAGCCCCTGTCGGTTGTTTCCAGCACGGCGCCGGCCAACGGCCGCGCGACCTGCCTTCCCTCAGGTGCCTGCACGTACACCGCCAACGCCGGTTATACCGGGCCGGACACCTTTACCTACACGGTCAGCGACGGGTCGCTGACGGCGACAGCGACGGTCACCGTGACGGTTTCTGGGGCGGTTGCCTCGACCAACCCACCGACGCCCTCACCTGACGAGATCCTCACCCGGGCCGGCGTACCGGTCACGACGGACGTACTTGCCAACGACCACTCCAGCGGCGGGACGGTGGCGCTCGGCGCCGGGCCCAGTCACGGGACCGCTTCGTGCACCACGGCCGGCTCGTGCACCTACACACCTGCCAACGCTTTTGTCGGCTACGACGGCTTCAACTACACCATCACCGACGCGTTCGGCAGTGCTACTGGGACCGCGCTCATCACGGTCGTCGCGGCCAACGCGGGCTTTGACCTGGCAACCACCGGCCGACCTGCTTCGGCCCCGTTCGGGGCAGCGATCACGCAGGGCGAGTCGGCCGCCTGGACGGTCGCCGCCCGGCCCCGGCCCGGCGGGTTGCCGCAGGTCTACTCCGCGGCGAACCCACCGCCAGTGACCACCGTGTCCCTGACCGGACCGCACGCGGTCGAGAGCGGTTCCCTCAAGACCGCGCCTGGTTGGACGGCCGGCGCCGGACCAGGGAGCACGACGCTCACCGCAGGTACGGGCGCGCTGCTCGGCGAGGCGACGACCAACGCACTGCCACCTCCGCTGCCACCCATCAGTCAGGGCACCGGTGGTGACGGCCACGTCCCGATCCTGATCGGGACCAAAGCCTATGCCTTCTTCCACCACTCGTCGCCCACGTCGGTGAGCTGTATCGACCGGGAGAGCGGGCAGTTGTGCCCCGGCTACCCACACCAGCTCAACGTCGATTCCGACAACATTATCGGGCCCGGCGCGATCGTCGGGTCCCGCATCTACGTGAGCGTCCACACCGCGGCGTCGTACGCACAACGCACTGCACTGGCTCTGTACTGTTGGGACACCGCGTCCGACTCGACCTGCGGGCTCATCGTCACCGACCGGATTTTCGGCAGCCTTGCGCTCGGGCAGTCGGCGCCGCGCCTGGTGGGTGGCAATCTGTGGTTCGGCGCCGACGACGGGCAGTGGCATTGCGTGAACCCGGCGACCAACACCTCGTGCCGGCCGGCGGCCCTGCCTTCCGGCCTGGCCAGCAGCAACCCGGACAGTGGGACGGGGAGCTACGACATCGTCGCCCACGGGACCCGGGTCTTCCTCAGCCTATCGGCTGGATTCGGCGCCGGCTTAGCCAGCGTCGCCTGCCTCGACGTGTCCAGCGCCAGCCCCTGCAGCGGCTGGGCGGAGCCGCGCCAGCTGCACTCCCGCGACCTGGTCAACAGCCACAGCGCCACGGGCAATGCCAACGGTGTCTGCTCCGTGGACATGGAGTCGATGGAGTGCGTGCTCGACGCAACACCAGGCGCGACGCAGCGCTATGCCGGATGGCCCCTGTCCGATCTGTATTTCTCGGTTTCCGAGGAGGCCGAGGCGGGCACCCGCACACTGTTCGCGACCGGTCTGAGCGACACCGGCCTCGGTTGCTGGGACTGGAGCAAGCAGGCCCTCTGCACAGGGGGCCGGTGGGTCGCTGGTGCGTCGCGCAGCCCCGTGGGGGCAGGAGTGGACGAATTGCTTCCGAGCGCGTACGGCGCCGCCTTCGACGGCACCTGTGCCGTGGGTCTCGGCGATCCCGGCAAGCTGTTCACGATGGACCTGGAAGGCGCCTCTCCCTGCACGAGCCTGAGCGGGGGGACGGTGCGCCAGACGGTGGACCTGCGCGACCAGCGCTGCGACGGCACGGTCGGCGCGGCCCGTTGGCTGGCGGTCGTTGTCCTTGAGGCCAACCTCACCGCCGGTACAGAATTTGACTCGTTAGTCGTCACCGTCCGCGATGCGGCCACCGGCGAGACGGTCGCCTCCCGACAGATGACCGGCACTGACGGCCGACTCGACCTGTCCGGAGTTGATCCGGTCCTGCACCCTGCGCTCGCCTTGGACGCCAACGCGGTGAGCGTCAGCGGCAACGCTTCCTGGGCCGACGGAAACCCGCCGCGCCTGGAGCTTCGCTGGCAGTCCGATCTGACCGCCGCCTGCTTCCGGACGGTCACCGAGGTCGATTGCGCCCAGCCCCTCGCGACGAACATCGGGGTGGCAGCCGTCTTCGCGGGCAGCAACCAGCCCTCGGTCTCGACGCTCACCCTGAACCCGTCCCAGAATTGCCGGAAACTGACGGTCGTGCGCGACGGCACTGGCAGCGGTGCGGTCTCGAGTGACCCACCGGGTATCGCCTGCGGCACCGTCTGTACGACGGCCAACAGGATCGGTATGCAGATCACCTTGACGCCCACAGCGGACGCGGGGTCGATCTTCTCGGGCTGGACCGGAGGCGGTTGCTCAGGCACCGGCCCGTGCCAGGTCACGCTCACCGGCGACACGACCGTGACCGCAACGTTCGACACCGCCGGGTCGCCCTCGCCCTCGCCGTCGCTGTCACCGTCGCCCTCACCGTCGCCCTCACCGTCGCCCTCACCGTCGCCCTCACCGTTCCCGAGCCCGTCTCCGTCCCCGACCCCCTCGCCGTCGCCGTCG
>JANLPD010000472.1:0-6457 GCA_031367045.1 Frankiales bacterium
CATCGCGCCGGAGGCGGTGGAGCCAAGACCGTCGACGTAGTAGGTGGCGATCTCCTTACCGATGGTGGAGATGTCGGCCTTGGCCGCGCTGTCCTGCGCCTTCTTGCGCTGGTTGAGGAACACCGGGATGGCGATGGCGGCAAGAATACCGATGATGATCATGACGACCAGGAGCTCGATGAGGGTGAAACCACCCTCGTTCTCCTCCTGCGCCTTACGGATGCGAGCAAGCATTTCGATGTCCTCCAGGACGGATGAGTGTGAGCCACGCGGTTGTGGAGCAGAACCTCACGCGGCTCCTCCGAGGAGGTGCCGGCCGAGGCAGCTGGGCTGACCCCGGGGGTCCCCTGGCTTTGCGTCCCCGCCTCGCGGCGGGTTTGCCTTTGCTTGGCCTTGCGGCTCGATGACAACAATTGCTTCGGCTGCCTTGCGTGGCGCCTTGAGGGCCAGGTGCGTCGATCTTCGGCAGTCATGGAGGCCGGTCAGCGGCTGCGGACGGACGACGCGATGCGGCCCACCGACTCATCGGAGGGCCGCATGGAGTACGCGAGGAAGAAGAAGAACTACTTGATGAGGTCGAAAATCTTGAAGATCGGCATGTAGAGGGCCACGATCATCGAGCCAACGATGCCGCCCAGGAAGGCGATCATCAACGGCTCGATCAGAGCGGTAAGCGACTCTGTGGTCGACTCGACCTCCTGGTCGTAGAACTCCGCGATCTTCGCCAGCATCGTGTCCAGCGCACCGGTTTCCTCGCCTACCGCCATCATCTGTACGACCATGGGCGGGAAGACGGGGTGCTGGAGAAGTGGGGTCGCCAGGGCCTCCCCCGTGCGGACGCTTTCCTGGACGGCGCGGGTGGCCCGCTCCAGCACGACGTTGCCGGTCGTCTCGGCGACGATATCCAGGCTCTGCAGGATCGGGACACCGGACTGCATCATTGTGCCGAGGTTTCGGGAGAAGCGGGTCAGCGCGATCTTGCGGAAGAGCTGACCGAAGACCGGTAGCTTGAGCTTCAGCGGATCGACGATGTTGCGGACCCGTGCTGTGCGCTTGATCTTCTTCCAGACGCTCAGCCCCACGATGACCAGGATGATGAACGGGACGATGAACAGCTTCAGGCCTGCCGACAAGGCAACGAGCACTCGCGTCGGCGCCGGCAGCGTCCCGCCCAGGGTCTCGAAGAGGCCCTGGAAGGTCGGGACGATGAACAGCAGCATCCCGATGACAGCCAGCACGGCGATGCAGAGCACAACGACCGGGTAGGTCATCGCCGACTTGACCTTGCCGCGGAGCCGGACCTCTGCTTCGTAGTTGTTCGCGATCTGGAGCATGACTGAGTCGAGGAAGCCGCCCACCTCGCCCGCTTTGCACATGTTGACCATGAGCGGCGGGAAGACGTCGGGGTGCTTCGCCATCCCAGAGGACAGCGAGTTGCCGGTCTCGATGTCGTTGCGGACCTCGCCGAGAACGCGCGCGAGCTCTTTGCTCTCCGTCTGTTCCGTGAGGATGTTGAGCGCCCGTAGCAGCGACAACCCGCTGTTGACCATCGTGGCGAACTGCCGCGAGAAGACCGCAAGGTCTTTGAGCTTGACCTTCTTCTTGCCGAAGCCGGGGATCTTCAGCTCCTTGCTGATCCTGGCGTTCGCCTGGGTGATGCTGACGGGCGCATAGCCCATCGACTTCAGCTTCGTCGCGACCTGACTCTGCGACTCTGCGTCGAGCTTCCCGGTCTTCAAACCTCCGCTGCGGTCGCGGACCTTGTATTCGTACGTCGCGGTTGCCATCAGTGCGTCCCTCTCACGCCCGGCCACACAGCCGGGTGAAGTCCTCGACGTGGTGGCACTTCTCGAGCGCCGCGTCGTAGGTGATCTGGCCCTTCTTGACGAGCTCAGCAAGGTGCTGGTCCATCGTCGACATGCCGTGCTTCGCGCCGGCCTGCATGGCCGAGTAGATCTGGTGGGTCTTGCCCTCCCGGATGAGGTTCCGGATGGCCGGAGTGGCCACCAGGATCTCGGTGGCGACAACGCGGCCCTTGCCGTCAGCCGTCTTGATGAGCTGCTGGCAGACGACGGCCTGTAGCGCACCCGCGAGCTGCACCCGGACCTGCTGTTGCTGGTGCGGCGGGAACACGTCGATGACGCGGTCGATCGTCTGCGCGGCATCCTGCGTGTGCAGGGTCGCGAAGACCAGGTGACCGGTCTCTGCCGCCGTGAGCGCGACGGAAATCGTCTCCAGGTCGCGCATCTCGCCGACCAGGATGATGTCGGGGTCCTGACGAAGAACGTGCTTCAGCGCGTTTTGGAAGTTGTGCGTGTCCTCGCCCACCTCGCGCTGGTTGACCAGGCATTTCTGGTGGCTGTGCAGGAACTCGATCGGGTCCTCGACGGTCATAATGTGCTCGGCCCTGGTGCGGTTGGCCAGGTCGACCACGGCAGCAAGCGTCGTGGACTTGCCCGATCCGGTTGGGCCGGTGACCAGGACGAAGCCGCGCGGGAGCATCGCGAAGTTGGCGACCGACGGGGGGACTCCGAGGTCCTCGAGCTTCTTGATCTCGTAGGGGATGAGGCGGAAGGCGGCGCCGACCGCGTCGCGCTGCTTGTAGACGTTCACGCGGAAACGGGCTCGCCCGGGCACGCTGTAGGCGAAGTCGAGCTCAAGCTCCTCCTCGAAGCGCTCGCGCTGCTTCTGCGTGAGGATCGCGTAGATCGTCCTCTGCACGGTCTGGGGCGTCAGGACCTCGCGATCCTCGATAGCCGTCAGGTGACCGTTCAGCCGGACGGTGGGCGGGGCGCCGGTCGTCAGGTGAAGGTCTGAGCAGCCAGACTCCAGCACCTGCACGAGCAGATCGTTGAGGAACATGCTGTCGTCAGTGGTGTCCTCGGCGCCCAGCCGGATGAGGCTGCGGTCCTGCTCGGCCGACTCCGAGGCCGGCCGTGAAGCCGGCTGCTCCGGAACGCTTTCCTCGACCGGGGCGGCCTGCACGGGGACCTGCACCTGCACGGGCACCTGCACGGGCACCTGCACGGGGGGCGCAGGCGCTACCGGCGCGATCGGCGGCCGAACAAGCGCGAC
This sequence comes from Frankiales bacterium, assembly GCA_031367045.1. Taxonomy (GTDB): domain Bacteria; phylum Actinomycetota; class Actinomycetes; order Mycobacteriales; family SCTD01; genus JANLPD01. The sequence goes on from JANLPD010000472.1 coordinate 3,076, forward strand.
AGGAGCAGGCGCCGCGACAGCCAGGGCCATGGGGGTCTCGAGGACCGTGGTCTGTACAGCCACCGGCTGGGCGGTGGGGGGCGCCGCGAAGGTGAGCGTTGCCGCGGTGGACATGGCGAAGGGCTCTGCCGGCTGCAACTGCGGGGCCGGCGTCCAGGCAGGGTCGAGCGGAGAGGGCCCGCCTGCCGCCGTACCGAAGTAGCTGTCGGCTCCCGAGCCGTTTGGGTTTTGCGCGTCCACGAGCCTGTCCCCTTTCGTGCAGGTGGGCACCTGCGACACCGTCCTGCCGTCCATCGGCCATCTGGACGATCCGCTTGAGCCGATCGGTCCAGGTCAGATGACGACGCGGAAGATCTCTTCGAGAGACGTGACGCCCTTGCGGACCTTGGCCAGACCGTCGTCCCGGAGGGTGACCATGCCCTGCTCGCGCGCGACCTTGCCGATGGTGAGGGCGGAGGCGTGCTCGACGGCCAGCCGCTCGATGTCCTCGCTCACCGCCATGACCTCGTGCAGCGCCACTCGGCCCTTGTAGCCGGTCTTTGAGCAGGCCGAGCAGCCGAGCGGCCGGTACAGCGTCGGCACCGGCTCGTCGGGATCGAGCGGGAAGCGGTTCTCGCGGAGGCCCTCCCTCGTCGGGGTGTACGCCTCCTTGCACTTGTCACACAGGCGCCGGGCGAGGCGCTGCGCAAGCACGGCCTCGAGCGAGGACCCGACCAGAAAGGGCTCAATGCCCATCTCGGTGAGGCGGGTGATTGCCGACGGTGCGTCGTTGGTGTGCAGGGTCGAAAGCACGAGGTGACCGGTGAGGGCCGCCTCGACCGCGATCTGAGCCGTCTCGTGGTCACGGATCTCGCCCAGCAGCACGATGTCTGGGTCAGACCGCAGGATCGAGCGCAGCGCGGCCGCGAACGTCAGACCCGCCTTGACGTTCGTCTGCACCTGGTTGATGCCCGCCAGCCGGTACTCGACGGGGTCCTCGACCGTGATCACATTGACCTCAGGACGGCTGACGATGTTCAACGTGGCGTAGAGCGTCGTGGACTTGCCCGAACCCGTGGGGCCGGTCACGAGGAGCATCCCGTAGGGCTTGACGAAGCTCTTCGAGTAGATGTCGTAGTTGCCGTCTGAGAACCCGAGGTCGGACAGCTTCAGCATCGCGGTGGAGTTGTCCAGGATGCGCATGACGACCTTCTCCCCCCAGACCGTCGGCAGGGTGGCCACGCGCAGGTCGATCTTCTTGCCGTTGGAGGTCACCGACAGGCGGCCGTCCTGAGGGATGCGCCGCTCGGCGATGTTGATGTCCGCCATGATCTTCAGCCGGCTGATCACGCCGGACTGGATCGCCTTCGGCGAGCGCATGACCTCGTGCAGGACGCCGTCGATGCGAAACCGCACGCGCAGGTCACGCTCAGCCGGCTCGATGTGGATGTCGGAGGCGCGGTCCTGGATCGCCTGCGTGATGAGCAGGTTGACGAACTTCACGATCGGGGCGTCCTCGACGATCTCCTTGACGTTGGACAGGTCGTCCTCGTCGGAGTCGCTGAGGTCCATGGCCATCGACAGGTCGTCGAGCTCGGCGTCGCCACGGTGGTAGCGGTTGATCGCCGCCAGCACGTCGGACTTGGTGGCGACGACGGCCTTGACCTCCAGGCCCGTCATCGAGCGGATGTCATCGAGCGCGAAGACGTTGGCCGGGTCCGCCATTGCGACGACGAGCTTTCCGTCCTCGTAGCCGATCGGTAGTGCCGTGTGCCGTCGGCAGACCACGTCTGGCACGCGCGCGACGGCAGACCCGTCCACAGGGAAGTCGGACAGGTCGACGAACTTCAGGCCGATCTGGGTCGCCAGAGCGGCCACCAGCTGTCCCTCGGTCAGCACGCTGAGGTCCACGAGGACGCGGCCCAGGCTGCGCCCTAGCCGGCGTTGCTCCTCCACGGCCACGCTGAGCTGGTCGGCGGTGACGTGTCCCCCCTCGAGCAGGATGTCTCCGAGCTGCTTCACCTGTTCATCTCGCCTTCACGCCTGTCTGGTCGTCCACCCTGCCGCGCGCCGCGGTGTCGGTTGTCCTTCGGCAGGGATCGGGCACTTCCCGAGTGCCCGGGTGTCCCCGAATGTGGCGATCATGCGCGCTCGGCCGCCGCCGTTGATCGCCACTTCGCGGGCAAGCCAGAAGACCGGCCAACCGGGGGCGGGGCGCACGGGAGGGAGTCCGGACGCCCGCCGGGACAGCTCAGTCGCGGCGGGTGAGGACCCGGGCGAGCTCGTCCAGCGCCTTCGCCTGCGCCGACGCCGGATCGAGCTGGTGCACCGTGCCATCCCGAAAGCCCAGCTGCACCTGGGGTCCACCCGGGGCAGGACCTACTTCAAAAGCGCCCGGAGCGGTCGGCCGCGAGCCGACCCGGACCGGGGCAGAGGGGATGGACGTGACGGCAGCGCCGAACGCATGCCGACCCGGCGATCGATGCTGCAGGAACTGTCGCCACCAGCGCAGCATCAGACGGATGCTGCCTCGGGCTGCTCGAGCTGGTCGACGACGGAGTAGAGCAACGCGAGGAGCACGGCCTTGACCGACTCGCGGTCCGTCGCGTCGCAGGGGACGACAGGGACGGCGTCTTCGAGCTCGAGCACAGCGCGGACCGAGGACTCGCCATCGGGGTCGAGCCCGGCGCAGCGGTTGAGCGCAACCACGAACGGGACGCGAGCCATCTTGCGGAAGGCCGCGAGGATGCCGGCGGCCTCCTCGAGCCCGTCCGGGCGGGAGCTGTCGACCAGCAGGATGTAGCCGAGCATCCCCTCGCCAAGGATCTCCCACATGAAGTCGAAGCGGTCCTGGCCGGGAGTGCCGAACAGGTAGAGCACCAGGTCCCGGTCGATCGTGATGCGGCCGAAGTCCATGGCCACCGTCGTCTCAGCCTTGCGGGACCGGGTGGTGTCGGTGATCTCCTTCTCGGTCGAGAGCACCGTGATCTCGCTGATGGTGCGGATCAGGGTTGTCTTGCCGGCCGAGAACGGACCCGTGACGACGATTTTCACCGCCGTACCGCCGTGCTTGCGGCGGCCCGGGGAACGGGTGCTCATCTACAACCCCCTCACGCCGGCGATCAGACGCAGCAGCAGGCTTTTGTTCACACTTGGGTCCCGTTCGATGAGGCTGGACGTCTCCGGCGCCGCAGCGGGCTGCATCGCCGCGGAACCGTGCACCGCGCCGACGCTCGCTGCGGTCGCCGTCGACAGGTGGGCCGACGGGCTGGCTCCGACAGGGGACAGGGCACGGGCGTACGACGGCGCCTCCTCCGCATGGTCGGGCTGTCGGGTCGGGGTGAACGGCTCGGGGCGCTCGGGGATAGCAGCGGGCCGAGCGACGACCTCCTCCGCGGCTGGT
>JANLPD010000498.1:0-2315 GCA_031367045.1 Frankiales bacterium
CCCGCGTTGGACCACCGCAAGGTGTACGTCGCGGATGCCCGCTGGTCCAGGCTCTGGCTAATCTGAGCGACGACAATGGTCGCAAGCACAGCCACCTCCAGCCGGTCCAGAGTGCCGTCCAGCCCCGTCAGCACTGCCGCCGGTGACCCGTCAAGGGTCACCGCAACGCCGCGTAACAACGAGCGGATCTGGGCCATGATCGCGGCGGCGTCGCCGTCATGGCCGGCGATGTCACCGATGACCCGCGTCGTGGCCTGTCCAGGGCCGGGGAAGGCGTCGTACCAGTCGCCGCCGACCTGCGCGACCTGCGAAGCGGGCTGGTAGCGCACCGCGACCAGCAGCTGGTCGCTCCTGCGGGGTTCGGTCAGCAGGCTGCGTTGCAACGTCTCGGAGATCCGGGCGACCTCGGCGGCGGCGGCGCGTTCGGCCTGGCGGCCCTGCAGTCGGTCCAGGACCTGCGCGCATTGCGCCGCAAAGGCGCGAAGCAGTTCCACCTCCTCGGGCGGGAAGGCGTGCGGCTCCGACCAGGCAACCGACAACGAACCCAGGAGCCGGTCTCCCACTTGCAGCGGAAGGGCGGCGTACGCCCGTGCGCCCGTGGTCCGGAGCGCCTCGCTCAGACCCGGCACGAGTCGGCTATTCAGCGCGTCGGAGACCAGCACGACGTCGCCGCGCGCCGCCACCGAGGCGGGCAGCGCGCCACCCAACGGCAGTTGTCCGTACATCCGCTGCGCATCGGAGCCCATCGACTCAGCGATGGTCAGCTCGAGCACGTCGGTGTCAGGGAGCCGGACCGCGATCGCGCCTCCGTTCGCCCCGAGTACCGGTAGGCCGGCGGTGTACAGCACGGCGGCCATCTCCTGAACCGTGTCGGCTCCGCCGAGCTGCAGCGCCACGTTCGCCAGACCGGCCAAGCGCCGGCTGGTGCGTTCCTGGGTCTGGACAGCGGCGACCAGCTCCTGCGAGCGAGCGAACAGATCGGCCTGCACTTCCTCGACCCGGCGCTGCCACAGAGCGCTGTCGGCCTGCCCCCGGCCACGCTCGTGCACGAAGTCGGTGACGTCCTCGGCGCGCTGCACGACCAGGGCGACCGCACCGTCCGCAGCCAGGATCGGGATGCTGATCAGCGACCAGAAACGCTCGACGTAACCGCCGGTTTCGTCGGGGATGTCATATTTCTGCAACGGCATGGTGTCCGGGCGTCCGGTATCGATGGCCCGTTCGAACGACACCTGGACACGAGGGACACCGTGCTCGTCGAGGGCATCGGCGGTCGGTGGGAAGGCCGTGATGACCAGTTGGCCCAGCAACTCTTCGCGGCGCCGCCCGACGTTTGCTAGATAGGCCCGGTTGGCCTCCACGATGACCAGGTCAGGGGTCATCACCAGGTACGGAGTGGGGATGGCGTCGAACAGCGCGGCGAAGTCCACCGCGGTGGCAGCCTTCACGCCGTCGGCGGCCGCTCCGGTCATCGCCTGTGGGCTCCAGATCGCAGCAGGGTCATCGGCCCCGTCGGGCACCCGATCATTCTAGGTCGCACCTGGCGTCCGATGCTCGGTTGAGGACGCGATGGATACCGCTGAGGTGCAACGCTGTGTTCAGTACGCCGCAGCACCCCGTCGCAGCCTGATGCGAGCTTCCACGCTAGGTGGCGCGCATCCGATTGTTCCGGGCTTCGTGGGTGAGTTCGGCTAGCCCGAGTGCCTCCAACAAGGGCGGCAAATACATGCCGAACCGGCCGCGGTAGCCCTTGCGCAGGCCATACCACCCGCCGACTGCGTTGTTCTCCGAGCGTCCCCACGCCTCGACGGTGCTGTCAGCTGCAGGCTTGTTCTCGTCGGCGGCTCCCAGGACCACCCAGTCCCCCTGCTCGACCAGCCAGGTGTGCAGATCCTCGATGGCCCGAAGGTGGTACTTGAGGGTCGTCGAGCCGACCTGGCAGACCAGAGCGGGCGGGTCGGCCTGCTCGTCTCTGTGCATCAGGTATTCCGAACTGCCGGGCGGGGTTCTGAGTACCCACGGGTCGTCCTTCGTACCGCTGGCTATGGCCATCTCTTATCTCCCTTGAACTGCTGCTCGGCGCTCCCAGCCGCCTGCTCTATCTCGGTCAGGGTAACGACACCGCCTGCTCATGAAACCCGACGAGGCCGGCGGCTGCTCACGCCTGACGTTCGCCCGCAAGGTTAGTGCTCAACGGTTGTCTCAAGGCGGTTCAGGGCGAACGCCGGCCTTGCCCTTTGGCGAGAATCAGATAATCTGATCCTATGCGGACCGTTACGGCGACAGAAGCGAGCAGGTCCTTCGCTGCGCTGCTC
>JANLPD010000552.1:0-2029 GCA_031367045.1 Frankiales bacterium
CGCCAGATGCCGTTCACGTTGGCGGCGTCGCTGCTGAGGGCCTGGTGCTTGGCGGCGAGCTCGGGGTCGCCGGTGACCGCGAGGTAGCGCTCGCGCGTGCGCTCGACGACGGCTGCGACCGCGTGGTCCAGATCAAGACCCTGCCGGCGGGCCGTACGCGTGGCCTCGACCCACACCGTGAGCTCCTCCACCGCGGCCGCAAGCACGTCCTCCACGGCGGTCACCGGGCCGAAGTGGCTGAACAGCAGGCGTTCAGGTGCCAGCTCGCCGAACTTTGCCAGGCTCGCGAGCGCAGCCACGAGGTCGAAGTCGGGCGGCGGTGTGGCCGGTCGAAGGAGGTCCGCCTCGGGGACGTAGATGCCGGCGGCGTCTCCGACGTAGAGATCTCCGGTCAGCGAGTCGAGCAGCCCGACGTGGTGCGAGGCGTGCCCAGGCGTCCAGGTGCTGGACAGCGTTCGGCCCTCGCCCAGGTCGATCTCACCGGTGTCACCCAGCGCCCGGACCCGCTCGGAAGCGGTGGGCAGCAGGTCGCCGAAGACGCGGTCCATAACCTCTCCGTAGACCCGTCGCGCGGACGCGACCAGCCGGGACGGATCGACCAGGTGACGCGCCCCCCGCTCGTGGACGACCACCTCCGCGTCCGGGAACGCCGCGGCCAGGTCTCCGACCCCGCCTGCGTGGTCGAGGTGGATGTGGGTGACGACGATGGTTGCCAGGTCGTGCCGGCCGACGCCCAGGTCGGCGAGGGCGCGTACGACGAGGTCGGCGCTGCGTCCCGCGCCGGTCTCGACGAGCGCCGGGCGCTCGGCGCGGATCAGGTAGGCGGCCGTGATGGCATCGAACCCGCCCATCTGCGTGTCGATCAGGTGCACCTCGTTGCCGAGGTGGGTGGCCGGGGCGGGTCCCGCTGCGCCGCCCGTCACGTCAGTGGTCCTGTCCACAGCAACGCCTCCGTCCACAGCCTGGTCCGCCGGCCTGCCAGGCAGGTGCGCGGGCCCGCATCGTAGGCAGCCGCTGCAACACGCGGCTACGGGCGGTGGCGATGGAGGCGGTTGGGATGGCGGGGGCAGGCATGGCGGGGGCAGGCATGGTGGAGGCAGGCATGGAGCACCGCAACGAGGTCGTCCTAATCGGACGCATGGCCGCCCCCGCTCTGGAGCGGGAGCTGCCCAGTGGCGACGTCATAGCGACCTGGCGCCTGGTCGTGGACCGGCCGCCGGTCCGGCGGGCGGTGCAGGAGGGCCAGCGGCCGCCCACGGTGGACACGCTCGACTGCGTCGGCTGGACGGCCGCGGTCAAGCGCGGTGCCCGCCGGCTGGGTGCGGGGGACGTGGTGGCCGTCGAAGGGGCCCTGCGCCGACGGTTCTGGTGGGCAGGGGCCGGCACAGGGGCCGCGAGCCGCTACGAGGTGGAGGTGGCGTCGGTCAAGCGGCTGGAGAAGGCCGCTCCATGACGGGAGCGGCGCCCCGTCACGACTGCCCCACCGTCAGGCGTCGCGGTGGTCGCGCAGCACGAGCCCGCTGCGCGGTTTGGGTGTGAACAGCGTCGACTTTCGGGGCATCCGCTCGCCTCCGCCGGCCACGGCCGTCACGGCTTCCACGGGGGTGGGGTTCAGGAGCACTGCCGTGCCCCCTGTGCGAGCGGCGGTGGCGACAGCGGCGCCGACGTCGTGCTCGTAGGTGACCGCGTCCACCGTGTCCTCCAGCCCCCAGAGGTCGGTCACCAGGTAGGAGTGCAGGACCGAGACGTCCAGAGCCTTCCAGGCTGGGGACCGCTCGGCCGGCATGGCGGCCGACATCCGCGCGGGATCCGGCGCGTCGAGCAGGCGCACCGTACCGCCGTCACCGGAGACCAGCAGGAAGGCAGGACCCAGTTCGCCTGCCTTCGTGAGGGCCTTGAGCGCGCTGTCGAGGTCGTTGCCATCGAGGTCATGGACGCGCACCCCACCGTAGCCTCGGCGGATCAGCTCACCTGCTTCGATGCCAGGGACGACCCGGTGGATCGGGTGCACCTGCGGGCCGAACGCGGT
>JANLPD010000571.1:0-9968 GCA_031367045.1 Frankiales bacterium
ATCTCTGTCCAACCGACCTTGCTCCCGCCCCGCCCGGTCGGGCGCTCCAGCACCGCGACACCACCCTGTCTGGCGACGACGGCGGGGCTGATCGTGGACAGGTCGCCGGTGAGGTACCGGTGGTCGGCCGTGGCGAACGTCTCCACCGCGGACCCGACGTGGTGGACCGCGACGACCTCGCGCACGCCGGTGCACCAGGCTCGCACGACCCGCGTCGGACGCCCGTCCCCTGTGATGACGCGGTCGCCCGCGACGACCTTGTCGATGTCGGTGTAGGTCCCGTCGGCCATGAGCACCCGCGTGCCAGCCGCGAAGCAGCCCGGCCCCACTCCGATCTTCACCCCGTCGGCTCCGGCGTCGACGTGCGCCTGGGCACCCGCGCGGGTCGCGACGTTGCCGCCGATGATGTCGACGTGGGCGGCGGCCGGCTCGGCCTTGAGGCGCGCGATCATGTCGAGCACGCCCTTGCCGTGACCTTGCGCAACATCGACCACGATCGCGTCGACGCCCGCGTCGACGAGGGCCATCGCCCGCTTCCACGCGTCATCGAAGAAGCCGACCGCCGCTGCGACGACGAGCCGCCCGTTGGCGTCCTTGGTCGCGAAGGGGTACTGCTCGCGCTTGGTGAAGTCCTTGACGGTGATCAGCCCGCGGAGCCGGCCGGCCCCGTCGACGATCGGGAGCTTCTCCACCTTGTTGACCTGCAGCAGCGCGAGGGCCTCGTCGGTGGAGACCCCCTCGCGCGCGGTGATCAGCGGCACTGCGGTCATGACCTCGTGGACCCGCCGCGACAGATCCGTCTCGAAGCGCATGTCGCGGTTGGTGACGATGCCGACGAGGATCCCGTCGGAATCGACGACGGGGAGCCCCGAGATGCGGTACCGGCCGCACATGAGGTCGACGTCGGCGAGGGTGTCCTCTGGCGAGCAGGTGACCGGGTGGGTGACCATCCCGGCCTCGGAGCGCTTGACGAGGTCGACCTGCCCGGCCTGGTCCTCGATCGACAGGTTGCGGTGCAGCACCCCGACACCGCCCTGCCGGGCCATCGCGATAGCCATGCGCGACTCGGTGACGGTGTCCATCGCGCTCGACAGCAGCGGGATGCGTAGTGAGATGCGCTTGCTGAGGCGGGTCGCGGTGACCGCCTCGCTGGGATTGACCTCGCTGTACCCCGGCAGCAGCAGCACATCGTCGAAGGTCAGCCCCAACGGGGCGAACGGGTCGTCGAGCTCGCTCACGGGAACCTTCCGGGTCGGCCGTCCGGGTGAGGGGAAGCGACCAGCCTAGCGCTGCGGTCTTGGACCCTCCCCGCGACGCGCGGCCCTAGCATTGTCCGGGTGACGCCCCCCGCCGAGCCGGTCGACCCCTTCTCCGGGGACCCCGACGACCCTGCTCGTGAGCTCGCAGCGCTGGACGACGAGGACGACGAGGACGGGCCGCCGCTGACACCGCTCGAGCGCGAGGACGTGCTGGAGGACCTCGAGGACCTCGAGGTCTTCGAGGCGCTGCTCTCGCCCCGGGACGTGCGGGGGCTGGTCGTCGACTGCGAGGACTGCCGAGAGCCGCACTACTTCGCCTGGGACCTGCTCCGGGGCAACCTGCGCCACCTGCTCGACCAGGGCACGAGCCGGGTGCACGAGCCGGCTTTTTCGCCCGACCCCTCGAAGTACGTCAGCTGGGACTACGCCCGCGGCTTCGCCGACGCCGCCCTCGACGGCTAGCGGGGCTCAGCTCACCAGGCCGCGGCGGAAGCCGAGGGCGACCGCCTGGGCACGGTCGTGGACGTCGAGCTTGCGGAACAGCCGTCGCGCATGGGTTTTGATGGTGTCCTCCGACAGGTAGAGCTGCCGACCGATCTGGTTGTTGCTCATGCCCTGGCTCATACCGGTAAGCACCTGCAGCTCACGCTCGGTTAGCTGCACGCCGGGGAGCCCGCACCGGGCGGGCGGCGGCGCGGCGAGGGCACGCCGCAGGGACGGCTCCACCAGGTCGGCGCCGGCGAGGGCGTGGGCGACTGCGGCGCACAGCTCCTCGTGGCTGACGTCCTTGAGCAGGTAGCCACGCGCGCCGTGCGACACGGCGGCCGCTACCTGGTCGCGGTCATCGGCGGCGGTCAACATGATCACCTTCGCCTCCGGGTGCTTCGCCACCAGCCGACGGGTGGCCTCCAGACCACCGAGGCCGGGCATCCGCACATCCATGAGGACGAGGTCGGGCTGCTCGTGCGGATAGCGAGCAAGCACTTCCTCGCCGCTTGCCGCCGTCTCGACCTTGTCCACGCCGGGTACGCCCTCCACAAAGGTGCGCAACCCCTCCCGCACGATGCGGTGGTCGTCGCAGATGAGCACGCTCGTCACGGTGTCGCCTTCAGGTCAGAGGGGGGGAGTTCAAGGTCCAGTAGCGGCGGTAGGGGGAAGTCGATACGGACGCCGTCCGTGGTAGCGGCGACAGTCGCGCCGAGGGCACGAAAGCGCAGCTCCCATCGGCCAAGAGATGAGGGCACGGCCCCGGCCACGGCGAGCACCACCCGGCCCCGCCAGAGCTGGAGCGAGATGACGAGGGGGTTGCCTCTTTCGCCCAGCGCGGCGGCCTGCACGAACCGGTAGGCGGTGCTGGCCGCCGCCCCCGACAGCTGGGCGGCCGCCGCTTGATCCAGCCGGAGTTGGATGGGAAGGCGCTCGCCCTCGCGCAACCGTTCGTCGAGCTGCTCCAGGGCGGCGGGAAGGTCGACGCCGCCGCGCGGTCGCAGGTACCACAGGGCCTGGCGCAGACCGACCAGCGCCGCCTGGATGGCCTCGCGGGCCTGCGTCGGGTCGGAGCCCCTCACCGCCGCGTCGGCGGCGTAGCGGGCGGCGACGAGCGCCTGCACCGGCCCGTCGTGCAGGTCATCCGCGACGGCATCCCGGTCGGCCGCCTCTGCCAGCAGGAGGAGGGCGGCCGCCCTGGGGTCCTGCTCCGGCGTACGACCTAGGACGAGGGCAAAGACGGCGGCGCAGGCGCGCAGCGCGGGGAGCTGAGCCGGGCGGGCCCCAACGACCGTGAGGGTGGCGAGGTCCTGGTCGGCGACGCGGACGGGCAGCTCGACGGTGGCGAGCGTGGGCGGGTGGACCGAGTGCAGTGAGCGCGCAGCGGGGACGACGTGGACCACGTCGCCCGCGACGGCCCTGAGCTCGCCGCCAGCCGGTCCGGTATCTCGCAGCACGGCGCTGCGCACGCCGAGCATCTGCACGACGAGTGCGAGCGCCTCGGCCAGCCTGGCCTCGCCGGCGCCGGCAAGCAGGACCGCAAGGCGACCGGCGAGGAGCGCGCCGCTTCCGGGCGCGGTGGTGTCGGACCGTTCCTGCACGTGCCACCTCCGTCCGGCTCCACCATGGGCCGTCGGTAGACGGCGCGCGGAGTAGGTGCAATCACTTCCCACTGTGCTCCCATCGGCACGAGGGGGGCAAGACGTGAGGGACAGCGCCGCTGCTGACCCGATCTGGCGCCCCGCCCCGTCCAACCGCCTGGGGTACGACGCTCAACCAGCCCGGCGCGAAGCTCCTCAGGTGCCGAGCAGGGCCGCGACGTCGGGGCGGGCGAGCCACTCGGCGCGCACGCCGGGCGGCAGGTCTCCAGCGATCGAGAGCACCGCAGAGCGCGCCGCTGCCAGGCTCCGGTCGCTCTCGACCGGAGCGTCGTCGGCCAGCAGGGCACCGAGAAGGGCGCGCGCCGGCCAGATGAGCGGGACGGCGCCGAGCGACTCGGCGAGCGTTGCCGCGCGGCGCAGGGTGATGGCCGCCTCGTCCTGCCCCGCGCTGACCTGCGCGATACCGAGAAACAGCAGGCCCTTGGCCACGTGGCGCGGAGCGCGTACGCCCTCGGCCCGGTCCACCGCCGCAGCAGCCTCGTCCGCCGCGTCATCAGAGCGGCCCTCGAGCAGCGCGACCTCGGCCCGCGCCCAGCCGGCCCGCACCTTCTGCCGCCACCAGTCGTCGGCGCGCGCCGGCACCAGCGCCTCGGCCTCGGCGAGGCGGCGGACTGCCTCGTCACCATCCTGCAGCCCGATGGCATCCGAGGCGAGCCCCAGCAGGGCGTCGAACGCCGCCTCGCCGGTGCCGTCGGTGAGCGCGAGGGCAGACAGGTCGGCCTCGCGCGCGATCGCGTGGCGGCCGAGCTGGCGGTGGACGCTGGCGATGGTGGCACTGGACAGCGCGGCGAACAGGGCGACCTCGGCCGGTGCGTCCGGGACGCTGCCGGACTCGACCAACGGCGATAAGACGGTGAGGGCGGCGCCGTAGCGTCCCCCGGCTCCTAGTGCCACCCCGAGCAGCCAAGCGGCGGCAGCTACCTCGGCGGAGCGCCCCTGCGCCTGGGCCAGCACGACAGCCTTCTCGAGAACCCCGACGGCAGCGGCCGGTTTGCCGTGGAAGGTCGCCTGCTCTCCGGCCGCCAGCAGGCTGGCCAGGTCCATGTCGCCGCTCACGAAGTGGACCGTACCCGTCAGGCCCCGAGCGCCCGGTCGGCCAGCTCCAGAGCGTGTCCCAGGCCAGTCGCCATGGTGATCCGTTCGGGGAGTCGCTCGGGGACCCAGCCCGGGCCACCGACCACGAGCGCCGTCGGCGGCCGCGTCACGGGTAGGGCGCACAGCAGAGCCGAGTCAGCCGTGCCGGGGTCCTGGCTCCAGACGAACAGCAGAGCCGGTGCGGTCCGGCGCACCGCAGCCTGCAGTGCGTGTCCCGGCACCGCCGGCCCAAGGGTTCTCGCGGAGATGCCTCGCTCGGCCAGCCCGGCCGACAAGGCATGAAGCGGCAGCGCGTGCTGCTCGTCCGGGCCGCAGGCCAGCAGGACCGGCCGACCGGCCCGCCCCTCGATCGACCGGTCGGCCGTCCCGCGCAGCACGGTCGCGATGCAGTCGCTCAGCAGGTGCTCGACCTCGACGCCCTCACCGGTCTGCTCCCATCGGCTGCCGACCGCCGCCAGGACGGGGCGCAGGACGTGTTCCCAGGTGTGCACCACGCCGTGCCGCTCCACGGCGCCCCGCACGAGCGTGACGACCGCCTGTGCATCCAGGGCCATCGCGGCGCGGCCCAGGCCACGGACCGTTCCGTCGGCACCAGGCAGGGCCAGCACCCGACCTCCCGGACCACCCCGTGACCCAAGGCGATCCGGCAGGTCCCCTGCTGGCTCCGGTCCGGCGAGAGCTGCCCTGGCCGCCTCCGCCGGGGTGACGCCTTGCAAGACCAGCCGGCGCATGACCTGTAGTCGGGCAAGGTCGCTGCTGGAGTAGCGGCGGTGCGCTCCTGCGACGTGCGCCCCCGGACCTAAGCCGTAGCGCCGGTCCCAGGTGCGAAGGGTGGCCGGCGCTATCCCGAGCCGGTGCGCGACGGCGGCCACGGTGAACCTCGGCTCGGCGGCACCGTCACTGATCACTACAGCAGGATCGGCCCGCGAGACGGACACCACAACTCGAAAGTCCGATTGGGGTTGAACAACTTGTGAAGCGGTACTACCTTCTTCACCATAGGGATCCTGCCCCTCCCGTCGACAAGGAACCAACACCATGACTGACATCTCCCGCCTTCCCGGCCCGGTGTCCGACCTCTGGGAATGGCAGCTGCTCGGCACCTGCCGCGGCGCCGACAGCGAGCTGTTCTTCCACCCGGAGGGTGAGCGCGGCCCGTCCCGCGTGAACCGCGAAGCCGCCGCCAAGGCGCTGTGCACCCGCTGCCCTGTCCTTGCCGTCTGTCGCGAGGCGGCGCTGATGGCCCGCGAGCCCTACGGCGTCTGGGGCGGCCTGTCCGAGCACGAGCGCGAGCAGATCCTTTCCGGCGCCGACCAGCAGCAAGCGGCGGCCTGCTGAGGTCTGGCCGCCCAAGGTCTGCACGCCCAAGGTCTGCACGCCCACCGTCTGCCCAAGCGGCAGCACGCGACGAGGCCCGCCACCCGGAAGGGGAGCGGGCCTCGTCGTACGAGCGTCGTACCTGCTGTTGCTCGGCAAAAGCCGAGCCGGATTTACCTAGTGGCCGTGGCCATGGCCGCCGTGGCCGGCGTCGGGCTCGTCCGCAGGCTTGTCAACGATGATCGTCTCGGTCGTCAGCAGCATGCTGGCAATCGAGGCGGCGTTGCGGACGGCAGAGCGGGACACCTTGACCGGGTCGACGATGCCCTGCTTGACCAGGTCGCCGTACTCGCCCGTCGCGGCGTTGAGGCCGTGGCCGGCGCCACCCTCGCGGGCGCGATTGACAGCCACTCGGCCCTCGAGCCCTGCGTTGCTGGCGATCCAGTAGGCCGGCTCGTCGAGCGCCTTGCGTACGACGTTGACGCCGATGAGCTCGTCACCCGTCTTGCCCAGGCCGTCGGCAAGGACCGCGGCAGCGTGGACGAGTGCCGCGCCACCACCGGCGACGATGCCCTCCTCGACCGCCGCGCGGGTCGCCGAGATGGCGTCCTCAAGGCGGTGCTTGCGCTCCTTGAGCTCGGTCTCGGTGTGGGCGCCGACCTTGATGACGCCGACACCCCCGGCAAGCTTGGCAAGACGCTCCTGGAGCTTCTCCTTGTCCCAGTCGCTGTCGCTGGCCTCGATCTCCTGCTTGATCTGGGTGACCCGGCCGGCGACCTCCTCGGCCTTACCGGCCCCGTCCACGATCGTGGTCGTGTCCTTCGTCACCGTCACGCGACGCGCGCTGCCGAGCACCTCAAGACCGACCTGGTCGAGCTTGAGACCGACCTCAGCCGACACGACCTGGGCACCGGTGAGCACCGCGATGTCCTGCAGCATCGCCTTGCGGCGGTCGCCGAAACCGGGTGCCTTCACCGCAGCGACCTTGACGGTCTTGCGGATCGAGTTGACGACCAGGGTCGACAGCGCCTCACCGTCGACGTCCTCGGCCACGACCAGCAGCGGCTTCTGCGCCTGCACGACCTTCTCGAGCAAGGGCAGCAGGTCGGCGAGGGCCGAGATCTTGCCGTTGACGATCAGGACGGACGCATCCTCAAGGACGGACTCCATCCGCTCGGGGTCGCTCACGAAGTAGGGCGAGATATAGCCCTTGTCGAACTGCATGCCCTCGGTGAGCTCAAGCTCCAGACCCGTCGTGTTGGACTCCTCGACGGTGATGACGCCGTCCTTGCCGACCTTGTCGATCGCCTCGGCGACGAGCTCGCCGACCTCGTTGTCCTGCGCGCTGATCGCGGCCACAGCAGCGACCTCGGCGTGCGTCTGGACCTCGGTCGCCATGGCGAGCAGCGCGGTGCTGACGGCCTCGACGGCGGCGTCCATGCCGGCCTTGAGCGCGATCGGGTTGGAGCCGGCCGCGACGGCGCGCAGGCCCTCGTGGACCATCGCCTGGCCGAGCACGGTCGCCGTCGTGGTGCCGTCACCCGCGACGTCGTTGGTCTTGGTCGCGACTTCCTTGGCGAGCTGGGCGCCGAGGTTCTCGTGGCGGTCGGCCAGCTCGATGTCGCGCGCGATGGTGACGCCGTCGTTGGTGATGGTCGGGCCGCCGTAGGCCTTGGCCAGGACGACGTTGCGACCCTTGGGTCCGAGCGTCACCTTGACCGCGTTGGCGAGGGCGTCGACGCCGCGCTCGAGCGCGCGACGGGCGTCCTCGGAAAAGAGCAGATCCTTTGCCATGCAGGGTTTCCTCTCATGACGACGCCCCGGCCCCCCGAAGGGTCGCCGGGGCGGCGTGCCAGAATTGCAAAAAGTGCTGGACGTTCTGAGGCGGGACTTAGCCCTCGATGACTGCGAGGACGTCGCGGGCGGAGAGCACGAGGTACTCCTCGCCGGCGTACTTGATCTCGGTGCCGCCGTACTTGCTGTAGAGCACCTTGTCGCCCACGTTGACGTCAAGCGGGACACGGGCGCCGTCCTCGAACCGGCCGGGGCCGACCGCGAGCACGGTCCCCTCCTGGGGCTTCTCCTTGGCGGTGTCCGGGATCACGAGACCCGAAGCTGTGGTGCTCTCGACATCATTGGCCTGGACCACGATGCGGTCCTCGAGCGGCTTGATGGCGACCTTGGTCGCGGTGGTCACGGTGCCTCCTGTGTGGTGCTCAGAGCGGATAGTCAGGGGACGAACCGGCTGCCCTGCCGTCGCGGGGGTCAGGCTGCCTGTTCGTAGTTGGCACTCTATGCCCCCGAGTGCCAGCGACACAAGCCGCCGTGCTGTGAGCGAAGGACAAGAACCACGAACCCCGCGTACGACGCGAGGGCGCCGGCCCCCCGTCGGCCAGCCGAGCCTCAGCAGGGCGCTCAGGGAACCACCTCGAAATCCCAGGCGTGACAGCGCTTCACGGCGTCGGGCGGGGGCGGCTCGGCCCACGTCGTCGGCATCGCCCAGCGCGTCAGCAGCACGACGCGGTCCTCGCTGCGGAACGCCTCAGCCGCGCTCGCGCCCGCCTCGAGCGCGTCCGGCACGACGGTCCCCCGCACCCAGGCGATGACCTCATCGGTGCGCCCGGGCGTACACCGCGCCTCCCACATCCGGGCGATCACGCCATCATCACCTGGGTGACCTCCATCGAGCTGTCCGCCGGGAGGTCGAGCGGACTGGGCTCGACGCCCGCGGCGACGAGCCGCGCCCCGAGTGCGGCGACCATGGCACCGTTGTCCGTACAGAGCCCTGGCCGCGGGACCCGCAGGACGATCCCCGCCGCGTCGCACCGCTCCTGCGCGAGCGCCCGCAGCCGGCTGTTGGCGGCAACTCCCCCGCCGATGAGCAGGTGCCCGACGCCCTTGTCGCGGCAGGCCCGCACGGCCTTGGCCGTCAGCACGTCCACCACGGCTTCCTGAAAGCTGGCGCAGACATCGGCCACCGGCACCTCTCCCCCGCGCGCCTCGACCCACCGGGCCACCGCCGTCTTCAGCCCGCTGAAGGACACGTCGTACGACCGGTCCTGCGCCATCCCCCTTGGGAAGCTGATCGCCTTCGGGTTGCCAGCACGGGCCAACCGGTCCACGGCCGGACCGCCGGGAAAGCCCAGGCCCAGCAGGCGGGCGACCTTGTCGAAGGCCTCACCCGCCGCGTCGTCGACGGTCTGCCCCAGCGGCGTCAGCTCGCGGGTGACGTCATCCACCAGCAACAGGCTGGAGTGGCCACCGCTCACCAGCAAGGCGAGGCACGGCTCAGGCAGCGGGCCGTGCTCCAGCACGTCGACAGCGACGTGCGCCGCCAGGTGGTTGACGCCGTACAGCGGTGCGTCCAGAGCAACCGCGTAGGCCTTGGCTGCGGCGACGCCCACGAGCAGCGCTCCGGCTAGGCCCGGCCCGGCCGTGACGGCGATCGCGTCTAAATCGGCGAGCGTGACCCTGGCCGTCGCAAGGGCCCGCTCGACCGTCGGCACCATCGCCTCCAGGTGAGCCCGGCTTGCGACCTCGGGCACGACCCCGCCGAAGCGGGCATGTGCCTCGACGCTGCTAGCCACCTCGTCCGCGAGCAGCGTCGTGCCACGCACGATCCCGATACCGGTCTCGTCGCACGACGTCTCGATGCCGAGGACGAGCGGCTCGCTGCGCACCCCCGCGACCCTAGCGGGCGCCTGCCGAGCCCCCGCCCGCCAACCGCCACGGGCCCGCCCCTCGCGGCACCGCCCCACGCGGAAGTGGCGATCACCCCCGGCGCCCCAGCGCGCATGATCGCCACATCCCGGGTCCGAGCGGGCGGCCGGGCCGGGACACGTCCACTCGCTGCCCGCCCCACGCGGAAGTGGCGATCAACCCGGGAGCCCCAGCGCGCATGATCGCCACATCCCGGCAAGGCCAACGGCCGGGGGGCCCGGGGGAGCGAGGGCCGGGGGGCCGGGGCAGGGCGGGGACGGCCCGCGGCGCCCTGGCTCCTGGTCAGGCCCGGCGGGTCATGATCCAGGCGTCAGCGCCGGACGGCTGGTAGTAGCCGCGCCGCACACCGGTCCGGCGGAAGCCGTACCGCCCGTAGAGCCGCTGCGCGGGGGTGTTGTCGGACCGTACCTCCAGGCTCAGCGTGCGCTGT
>JANLPD010000074.1:0-1582 GCA_031367045.1 Frankiales bacterium
CCACGATTCGCAACAGCGTGTGAAGCAACCGATCCTGGCCCGCGAGTGTACCCAGCAATCGATCGAACCGGGCGACCCGGCGCAGGAGCGATGAGCCCTTGGAGTTGGTTCCCCTGGTTTTGTTGTCGGTAACCGGAACAACGATCGGAAGCCCACTCGCTGCGACGATTACCGGTTGGCCTTCCGGAACGGCCGCGGAGGATCCGCTCCACAAGCGGGGCTTGTCAGGCGGTCCCTCGACGACGACCATCTCTTTCACCGCCTCTCCCTGATCCCGTTCCTGGCGTGGGTCGGTTTGGGCGCGGACGGGCTTTCGTCCTCGTCATACGGTCCGGAGGCGGCGTTCATCGCCCTCGGCCAGCAGACCTGGCTCGCCCTGGCCCTGGCGCTGCTCATGGCCACCACGGTCTTTCTGATCGCGGCGGCGTACAGCCGGATCATCGAGCAGTTCCCGCATGGCGGGGGTGGGTACGTCGTCGCCACGAAGTTGCTGGGGCCGCGGGCCGGCGTGGTCAGCGGGACGGCGTTGCTGGTGGACTACGTGCTGACCATCACCACCAGTCTGGCGGCAGCCGGTGATGCGATCTTCAGCTTTCTCCCGCATTGGCAGCCGTTCAAGCTCACGATCGAGATCGGCTTTGTCCTGGCGCTGACGGTGCTCAACATCCGGGGCGTTCGCGAGTCGGTGATCGCGCTGGTGCCGGTCTTTCTGATCTTCCTGGTCACCCACGCCATCGTGCTGGGCTACGGCATCCTGGCGCACCTGCCCCAGGTGGCCGCGACGGCCGCCACCATCCGGTCGGGCGCGGCACAGGGGATGTCGGGCGTCGGTATGGCCGGGCTCGCCCTGCTCTTCGTGCGGGCGTACTCGCTCGGCGGAGGGACCTACACCGGGATCGAGGCGGTCTCGAACGGGATTCCGATCATGCGGGAACCGAGGGTCCAGACCGCGAAGCGCACCATGACGTACATGGCGCTCTCTCTGGCGATCACGGCATCGGGCCTGCTGATCTGCTACCTGCTCTGGGGCGTTGGGCCGATGGCGGGCAAGACCATGAACGCCGTGCTGGTCGAACGGATGGCGGGCGGCTGGCCACTCGGCGGCGTGTTCGTGGTCGTCACCATGCTCTCGGAGGGGCTGCTGCTGGTCGTGGCGGCTCAGGCCGGATTCATCGACGGACCGCGGGTGCTGGCGAACATGGCGGTGGACTCCTGGGTGCCGCACCGGTTCTCCGCGCTGAGCGAGCGGCTGACCACCCGGAACGGGATCGTGCTGATGGGGGGGGCCTCGCTGGTGGCGCTTCTCTACACCCGGGGCGACGTCGGGCGCTTGATCGTGATGTACAGCATCAACGTCTTCCTGACGTTCTCTCTTTCCATGCTCGGGATGCTGATCCACTGGATCGGGCAGCGCCGCACCGACCCGCGCTGGCTCCGGCGGGTGGCACTCTTCGGCGGGTCATTTCTCCTGTGCGCCACGATCCTGGTCATCACCATCCTGGAGAAGTTCCGCGTGGGCGGCTGGATCACGCTGACGGTGACCGCGGGGTGTGTGCTCTTGGTCTCCCTGATCCGGCGCCAC
>JANLPD010000595.1:0-1741 GCA_031367045.1 Frankiales bacterium
CCGCTGAGGTCGCTCTCACCGGACCGGCGCTGCGCCAGAGCCTGGATGTGTTGCTGGACAATGCGATCCGCCACGGAGGTGGATCCGTCAGCGTCACCGTTGAGCCCTACGGGGATGCGGTGGTCGTCGAGGTCGCCGACCACGGCGTCGGGTTCAGCGCCACCGCCGAGCTGGGCACCGGGTTGCAGCTCGTAGCCGGGATTGTGGAAAGGGCCGGCGGCTCTTTGCTGGTACGACGTCGATCTCCCCAGGCCCGGGTTGCCCTCCTGCTCCCGGTCGCACCGCAGCGACCTGTCAAGGCCCCCGAGCGACCACTCGAGCCGGGCGGCGATCCTCAATCGACGTCGAAGCGGTAGCCATACCCCCGCAGCGTCGCGATTCGATCCCAGCGGTCGCCGCTGTCGGCCAGTTTCCGGCGGATGTTGGCCACGTGGACGTCAAGGGTCTTGGTCGAACCGGACCAGTTCGCGTCCCACACCTCGTCCATCAGCTGTTCGCGGCGGACCGCTTCGCCGGCCGCAGCGATGAGGACGGCGAGCAGTTCGTGCTCCTTCGGACGGAGCGAGAGCTCCGCCTCCCCGACCCAGGCGCGCCGAGCTCGCCGGTCGAGCCGAATCGCACCGGATCGAAGTTCCAGCGGACCGGCGATCTCACGCCTCCGCAGGTGGGCACGCAGACGAGCCAGCAGCTCGACCGGCCGCAGCGGCTTGAGGATGTAGTCATCGGCACCGCCGTCGAGTGCCCGCACCACGTCGGACTCATCGGTGCGCGCCGTGACCACCACCACGACGACCTCCGGGTACACGTCGCGGATCTGGCGGCAGATGTCGAGCCCATCCCCGTCGGGCAGTCCCAGGTCCAGCAGGACAAGGTCAGGAACGGCGTGATCGAGCAGCCGCCGGGCAGCAGACGCGGTCTGCGCCCAGCGAACCTCATGGCCGTCACCTGCGAGCACCCCTACCAGGCCGGCCCCCAGGCTGGCGTCGTCCTCGACAACCAGGACCCGCGTCGGAGATGGCTGCACGATCGCCAGGCTAGTGCCCGTCGTGATCGTGCGGCAGCCACGCTCAGGCGCAGGTCTGCGCGGGCGACGGGACGAGGCTCATGGTTCCGGGCCGTGGACATCACCAGCGTCAGGCCAGGCAACTCCCAGGTTGGTCACAGCGGAGGAAGCGAGGTTATGCCTACGTCGACCGCAGTGGTCGGCGCAGAAGAGAGGGACGATTGTGGAAACTACCGATCTCACACCTGAGCGCAAGCGGCGACACTGGCCCGCTGCCGTGGCGCTGGTCTCGGCTGGTCTGCTGGCTGGTGGAGTTCTCGCCGGCTCGCTGTCCGCCAGCGCCGCTACGAACCCGACCCCGTCAACCAGCAGCGCGGCAGCAACCAGTCCAGAGGCCAACGAGACGCACGGCGACCGTTCCAACGAGGCGGCACTGACTGGCTCGGCCGCTGACAGCGTCAAAGCAGCGGTGCTGGCGAAGTACCCGGGGGCTGCCGTCGACAGGCTGGAGAGTGACTCCGCTGGCGCGTACGAAGCGCACATCGTCACAAGTGCCGGCCAGCGCCTCAACGTCGCTGTCGACAAGGCCTTCGTCGTGACCGGTGCCAGCCAGGGTCGCGGGATGCACGGTCGCTCCAACACCGATCCGGCACACGAGGCTGCGGAGAGCCCCGCCCATGCCGCCGAGGAGAAGGCGCGTGACGCGGCAACGAGCAGCTCGGGCTGACGACACGCGGC
>JANLPD010000629.1:0-3852 GCA_031367045.1 Frankiales bacterium
GGCAGGCCGAAAGCGCCCCTGACCCGCGACTGCTCGTGCTCAATGAGCCGCTGGCCCTCGAGCTCGGGCTCGACCCGGCGTGGTTGCGGACCTCTGACGGCTTGCGGCTGCTGGTCGGTAACCTCGTCCCTGAGGGCGCCACGCCGGTGGCGCAGGCCTACGCCGGACACCAGTTCGGCGGGTACAACCCCCGTCTTGGGGACGGGCGCGCACTCCTGCTCGGTGAGCTCGCCGATGCCGAGGGGCGGCTCCGCGACCTCCACCTGAAGGGCTCCGGGCGCACGCCGTTCGCGCGCGGCGCCGACGGCTTGGCCGCGGTCGGTCCGATGCTGCGCGAGTACGTCGTCAGCGAGGCCATGCACGCCCTGGGCATCCCGACCACTCGCTCGCTCGCCGTGGTGGCGACGGGGCGCTCGGTCCGCCGCGAGACGCTGCTGCCCGGAGCCGTGCTCGCCCGGGTTGCCGCCAGCCACCTGCGCGTGGGCAGCTTCCAGTTCGCGCGGGCCACCGATGACGTGGACCTCCTGCGCCGCCTCGCCGACCACGCGATCACCCGTCATCACCCCGACGCTGCGGGGGCCGGGCGCCCCTACCTTGCGCTGTTCGACGGCGTGGTCGCAGCCCAGGCCGCGCTGATCGCTAAATGGATGCTCGTGGGGTTCGTCCACGGCGTCATGAACACCGACAACATGACGATCTCCGGCGAAACCATCGACTACGGGCCGTGCGCGTTCATGGAGGCCTTCGACCCGGCGACGGTCTACAGCTCGATCGACCACGGCGGGCGTTACGCCTATGCCAACCAGCCCGCCGTCGGGGAGTGGAACCTGACCCGCCTCGCCGAGGCCCTCCTGCCCCTGTTCCACGACGACCAGGAGCAAGCGATCGCGCTGGCGACAGAGTCACTCGGCGGGTTCCGGCGGCACTACGCTGCCGCCTGGTCAGGTGGCATGCGGGCCAAGCTCGGCCTGCCCAGCAACCTTGCCGACAGGGTCGTCACGCCCCTGCTGGACTCGCTGCTCACGCTGCTCCAGCAGAGCCGTGTGGACCACACCTGTTGCTACCGGGACCTCGCCGCTGTCGCCCGCGGGAACGCCGAGCCCGCGCGCGGCAGGTTCCTTGACCTGCCGGCCTTCGACGCCTGGGCGGCTCGCTGGCTCGCCCTGGGTCCGGACGCCGACCTGATGGACCGGGTCAACCCCGTTTACGTCCCCCGCAACCAGCTCCTCGAACAGGCCCTCGCCGCAGCGACCGAAGAAAACCTGGATCCGCTGGGACGGCTCCTGGACGCCGTGGCTCGCCCGTACGACGAGCGCCCTGGCCTAGCGGCCTTCGCCGCCCCCGCCTCGGACGACTTCGGCGGTTACCAGACCTTCTGCGGCACCTGAACGAGGTCGCGTGCTCGGTCGGCTACACCTGACTTCATGGCGGCCAGCGGCCGGGCTCGCGAATGGCGCAGTCGCCCGGTCGACGTCAGGTCCCGCTAGCGAAATGATCCGACGCTCCCGCCCCGATCAAGCCGCTCGTTCTTTGACCTTTAGGGCTATCCGGATAACGGCAGTAGTTCTGAGCGGTCGATGTCGCGCCATGGGCGGTCGAGTGGCTCTGCAGCAAGGCTTTCGGGCCACACCGGCCTTGTCGGTGGAGGCTTCTTCACGGAGTGCGGGTTGGGGACCTTGATCAACTCGCGCATCGTGGTCGGTGGCGCGGTCACGGCGCCCTCGAGGAGCCGCAAGAACAGCAGGTCGCGGGCACGTGAGTGCCTGCGGTTGAAGCGGAAGGTGAACTCGTCGAGGTAGGCCTGCAGGTGTTCCGCGGAGACGCCGGATTGGTGGGTGCCGGCGAGCCACCGCTTGAGCAGGCTGGCCACCCGATGGACGCCGGGCAACACCTCGTGGGCGTGCAGGCCGGAGCGCTTGATGTTGAAGGGCTTGTGCCCGTAGGCGTCGGCGATCGCTGGTGGGTAGCAGTTCAGCGCGTCGCTGATGACGACCGAGCCTGGGGTGATGTGGCGGTGCAGGAACTGCCCGAGGTTCTCGGCGTCGAGCATCGGGACGACCTGCAGGCGGCAGCGGCCGAAGCCCTGCTCCTTGGACTCCACGGCGATCACCACGTACGCCTTGCCGGGCGCGCCCCGGCCTCGTTTCCCGCCTGTTTTGATGCCACCGATGAAGGTCTCGTCGACCTCGACGTCGCCGCTGAGCAGGTCGACGGAGGTGCGTCCCATCGCGGTCCGCAGCTTGTGGCACATCGCCCATGCGGTCTCATACGACCCGAGGCCGAGCAGTGGCTGAAGCGACGCCGCGCTGACACCGTTCTTCGTGACGGCCATCAACCAGGCGGCCTCGAACCACACTGTCAACGGCGTGCGGGTGTCCTGGAAAACGGTGCCGGCGAGCACCCGGACGCGCTTGCGGCAGCCACCACACGCCCAACCGCCAGCCGGGAGTCGCCAGCCCTTCTCAGAGCCGCAGTGCGTGCAGCGGAAGCCGTCAGGCCACCGCAACCAGTCCAGGTAGTCCAGGCACGCCGCGTCGTCCGGGAACCACGAGCGCACCGCAGCGAGGTTGGCCGGGTAGTGCACCCCGGCCTTCGGCGAGCTCATCGGCATGCCTACACGTTACTGCCGTCATCCGGATAGCCCTTTCGCCGTTTGAGCTGGAGCCGGTCGTCTTGCCTGTTCAGGAGTCAGCTTTAGCAGTCCGCGCAGGTGCACGTTCTCCGCCTCCAGCTCATGGACCTGCGTGTGCAGGGTCGCTACGTCAGTGGTGCGCCCTTCGCCGGGTTGAACGGCGGGTGCGTCCACGTCTTCGGTCATGAGCTGGACCGCGTCGTCCGTCATTTCTGTCTCCCCGATCCAGCGCCGGTCAGTCGTTGCTTCGCAGCCGTGCCATGGCCTCGGGCAGGAAGTGGCTCAGTGCGTCGACGACCTCCCGGCCTGTCATCGGGGGGTTGCGTCGGCGGGCGGCCATGACGGTGATGCAGGCTGCAACGGCCTCGCGGTCGAGGTCGATCTGGGCGAGCGTGAAGGCGTCGGGGCTGAGCGCATCGACCCCGAACTCAGCGAGCAGTTCGAGCGGGAAGTCCCGCAGGTTGTCGGTGACGACAGCCTGGGCGCCGACGTGGACAGCGAGGGCGAGGACATGACGGTCCTTCTCGTTGATCGGCATCGCCTCGATCAGCGACGGAGGGACCCGTACGAGCGCGTCGGGGAGTGCCCGGTTCAGGTGCTCGATGCGTCTCGCGACCCCGGCGCTGTCGAGATCGGGCCGGCGGTCGAGGTTGCGGGTGACCTCGTCCAGGATCTGCGGAGACCAGTGTGGCCGGAACAGCCGGCGAGTGGCCATGGTGGCCATCAGGTCGGTGACAGCGATTCCGTACAGCACGTTGGCGTCGAGCACTACGACGAAGCGGGCCACGGTGGTCTACGAGTCGTAGAGGCCCAGGTCCTCGGCCTCCCGGCTGAGCGCGCTCAACGCATCGTGGGCGTTGGCGTCGAGACGATCACGGTAGGCCAGGACATCGGCGAGTCGGAGTCGGCGATGGGTGCCCACGAGGTGGTGGGGGAGGGCTCCGGCATCGAGTTGCTTGATCAGGAAGGGGCGACTGACGTTGAGCAGCTCGGCGGCTTCGACGGTCGTGAGCTCTGCATGGAGGGGGATCACCGATACCCCGTTGCCTGCCTTGAGGTTGTTCACGATTGAGACCAGCAGGGCGTGGATATCCCGCGGCAGCTCAATGGCCGCGCCGCCTGGGCCAACCAGTCGAGCCGCCTGCCCGACCTCGCGAGGTGCGGTGTTCAGGAGGCGTTCGACCGCGGCAAGCTCGTCCTGACGGACCGCGCCGGGTCGG
>JANLPD010000647.1:0-9978 GCA_031367045.1 Frankiales bacterium
GTGGAACCTCTTCCTGCCGGAGTCCGACAAGGGCGCCGGACTGACCAACCTCGAGTACGCGCCGCTCTGCGAAATCATGGGCCGCGTGCACTGGGCGCCGGAAGTGTTCAACTGCAGCGCGCCCGACACCGGAAACATGGAAGTGCTCGCCCGCTACGGCACCGCGGAACAGCAGGAACGCTGGCTCAAGCCGCTGCTGGACGGCGAGATCCGTTCCTGCTTCGCGATGACCGAACCCGACGTGGCATCGAGCGACGCCACCAACATCCAGGCGCGCATCGTCCGCGACGGCGACGACTACGTGATCAACGGCCGCAAATGGTGGATCAGCGGCGCGGCCGACCCCCGCTGCAAGATCCTCATCGTCATGGGCAAGACCAACCCCGACGAGTCTGTACACCGCCGGCAGTCGATGGTCCTCGTCCCGATGGACACTCCCGGGGTCGAGAACATCCGGCCGCTCCCCGTCTTCGGCTACCAGGACCAGCACGGCCACAACGAGCTGCTGTTCACCGACGTCCGCGTGCCGGTCACGAACCTCATCGGCAACGAGGGCGACGGCTTCATGATCGCCCAGGCCCGGCTCGGCCCCGGCCGCATCCACCACTGCATGCGCTCGATCGGGATCGCGGAGCGCGCGCTGAAGCTGATGTGCGAGCGGGCCGCCTCACGCGTCGCGTTCGGCCAGCCACTGGCCCAGCAGGGTGTGGTGCAGCAGCAGATCGCCGAGTCCCGGATGGAGATCGAGCAGGCCCGCCTGCTCACCCTCAAGGCCGCCTGGATGATCGACAACGTCGGCGCGCGCGGCGCGCGAACCGAGATCGCCGCCATCAAGGTCATCGCCCCGCGGGTCGGCCTGAACGTGCTCGACCGGGCCATCCAGGTCCACGGCGGTGCCGGTGTCAGCGACGACTTCCCGCTCGCCTCGCTGTGGGCCCACCTGCGCACCCTGCGGCTGGCTGACGGTCCGGACGAGGTGCACGTCCGGACCGTCGCCCAACAAGAGCTCGGCAGGTACGTCCAGCGCGGGTGAGGCCGGTCAGCGTCTTCCTATCCGGCGGCGCCGGCTCCGGGTGGGCGCCGTCAGGCAGGCCAACTCGGCGGCGAGCGCGAGAAGCGCCGCACGGGCCGGTGACGCCGGTGCTGCCTCGCGCAGCGTCCGGCCGGCCGCCAGTGCGGCGTCGACCCCGGCGACGTCCAGCGGCACCAGGTGGACCCGGTCCACCCCGGCATAGCGCGCCAGCGCGCCACCTACCTCCGCTGCGGCATCACCCGGGATTGCGCTGCTGCGCAAGCGGTTCACCACGACGACGGGCTCGACCCCGGGAACCGCCTCGCGCAGGTCGGCGAGCCCGCGGACCAGGCGCTGCAACCCGATCGGGTCGGCGCTGCCAACGGCCAGCAGCACGTCGGCGCTCTGGAGGACCTCCAGCGTCGCGCCGTTACGGCGCGGCGCAGCCGTGTCGAAGGAGAGTTCCTCGTCGCGCTCGAGGCAGAAGCCGCAGTCCACGACGGTGGTCGTGCACAGCGAGCGGGCCCGATCGAGCACGACCTCCAACGCCGAAGGGCGCAGCTCGAGCCAACGGTCCGGTCGCGCGATACCGGTCAGCACCCGCAGGTTCGGCGCGACCGTGCGGGCCAGCGCAGCCAGCGCCGGCAGATCGAGCCCGCCGGAGCCGGCAAGCCTCGCGGCGGCGGCCAGACCGGGCGACTCGTCGAGAAGGCCGAGCACCTGTGCGACGACCCCGCCGTAGACGTCTGCGTCGACGAGGAGAGTCGAGCTGCCCAGCGCGGCCAGCTCGGCGGCGAGGGTGACCGCCACCGTCGTACGCCCTGGGGCTCCGGTCGGTCCCCACACCGCGAGCACCCGGCCGGAGCCGGGTGGTGCAGGAGCACCGGTCTCCGGCAGCAGCGGCTCTGGCAACGCCGACCGCGGGTCCCCCCACGCCGTGCCGGTCGGGACGGCCTGGCTGGTACGCAGCACCGCCTCGACGATCGCCGCGGACACCTGCTCCGCGGTCGAGTCGGCAGGCAGCACGTGCACGACGCCAAGCTGGCGCAGCCGGCGCTCCGCGTCCTCGTCGTCCGGCGGCACGAGCCCGACGACGGCCACGCCGGCGGCGGCGAGGCGGCTGAGCGCCTCGCGATCGAGTCGGCGCAGGTCGGCCGAGAGCACCGCAGCGCGGGCCTGACCGGTGGCGGCCGTGGCGAGCAGGTCGGCGAGGTCGACGCAGCGCCGGACGACGCTCACGCCGAGGGCCTCGCGCTCCGTGGCAGCGACCAGGTCGGCCTCCCACACCGCGTCGGACACGGCAGTCAGGACCGGGACGGACATCATGGCGGGGGCGACGCCGCCGGCCGAGGGACGCGCACGAGGTCGATGCGCCCTTCTGCCAGAGCGGCCAGCAGAGGGGCTACCTGCTCGGGGGTCGCACGGAGCACGACACCGTCCTCGTCGCTGCTGCCCAGCCGGCTCTCCCTGGTGCGCTGCAGGACGGTGACGCCGGCGAGCACGAGGTGGGGCGGGCCGGCGGCCACCTTGCTCGACGTGGCGGTCGGAGTGACGTAGACGTCGACGACCTGACCTGAGGCCAAGTCAGGCGGGGCGTGCCCACGGACGACGGGCACGGTGACCTGCCGGATGTCGACCTCCCCTGGAGGCCCGACCGCGTCCCGGGGCAAGAGCTCGCGCGCACCGAGCGGGCGGCGCAACACGTAGCCGACCGGCTTCGCCCCGACCGCCGACACGTAGGAGGTGCTGTTGCCAAACAATCGCACCCGACCGGCCACCAGATCGTCCGCCGACAGTTGCGAGCCGGCGGCCAGCGGGCGGGTCAGGACCCAGACGCTCTCGGAGCGGTCGGCACTGGACAGCACGCGGGAACCGACGACGACGCTGACGAGGACGAGGAGAACGCCAAGGACCAGGCGCCCGTCCAGCCACCCAGGCGTGGCCAGTCGCCGGGCGGGTGGGCTGGCGGGTGGGCTGGCGGGCGGTGCGGTCACAACGGTCCTGTCGGCACGGGGAGCATCGTCGCGCACCCGGTCGGCTCCCGCAGCAACCGTCCACAGGTCCGGGTCGGTGGGAGGCAACCGGCTTGAGCGGTGCCAGACTGTCCGCATGCCGGAGAACGGGGTGCGTCGTGGCTGAGCCGCGGTTCCTGCTGCTCTCCGACGTGGCCGAGATCCTCAACATCTCGGCCTCACAGACCTACGCGCTCGTGCGCAACGAGCAAATCCGGGCCATCAAGGTCGGTGGCCGCGGCCAGTGGCGCGTGGAGCGCTCCGAGCTCGAGGCCTACATCAAGCGCTGCTACGACGACACCGAGAGGTTCGTCCGCGAGCACCCACTGACGCGCGACGAGCTCGACGCGGGCACCGGCGGCTGACCTTTCTCAGCGGCTGCGCAGCAGCGCCAGGGCGGTGAGCGGGACCAGCCGGACCTGACGCACAGCGCCGGCACGGCGCGGCTCGTCGGGCGCGTGCTCGGCCAGTTCGACGTGGTCTGCGCCTACCCGGTCGAGCGTGCCGGCGAGCGTGCTGCCGTCGAGCAGCACCAGGCTGACTCCCGACCGGTCCCGGACCAGTCCGCGCAGCGCCCAGCGAAGGTCGAGCCGACCGGCGACCGCGCCCTCGCCGTCGGGCGCCGCCGTCGCCGCCCCGAGTCCGGTGATGCCGAGGACCGCCGCCGCCGGGACGAGCGCCTCGTGGTCGCCGCCGCCTGCTCCACCGGCAAGCAGAAGCCAGTCGGGACCGGCGTCGGCGAGCACCGCCGCCACGGCGCCTACCCCCCGGACGGTGACCGTCACCTGATGCCCGACGGCCGGGGACAGCCGGTCGACCAGGCGGACCAGGCCGGTCTCGCGTCGGGTGCGGTCCCGGACCTCGTCCTCGAGCGACGCCCGCTCGGCCGCGTCGAGCTGAGCCTCGAGGTCCTCGAACAGCGCTTTCCACCGCATCCACACAGCCTCCCGGACCGGCACCGGTTAAGACAACCCCACTTGACTGGAATCAACTGCAGGTCTACACAAGTAAACATAAGCAAACGAAGGATTCACATCATGCGCAGAGCTGAACTCCGCTCGCACACCGCCCCTTTGGCTGCGGCCGGGGCGAGGGCCGACGGCGCTCCTGCCGGGGCGGTTGCCGGCGCGGCAGCCTGCGTGGCGATGTCCCTCGGTGGCCTCTCGGTGGGACTGCTCGCCAGGTGGGGACCCAGCCCCGCCGCGGCGCTCGCCGCCCTGGCCGGGCCATCGCAGGACCCGGCGGCACCGGTCGCGGCTGCCGCTGCGCTGCTTGCCTGGGCCTGCACGGCATGGCTGGTCCTGATCTGCCTGCTCGCGGTGTCCGCCGCCCTACCGGGCGCAACCGGACGGACTGCGGCGTCGGTAACCCGGGCGTGCGCGCCGTGGGCCCTGCGACGTCTGCTTGCCACCACTTTGGGAATTTCTGCCCTGCTCGCTGCTCCCGGTGCAGCGATGGCCGAGAGCGCGCCGGGCCCGGCGGGGTCGACTCCCTCAGGGGCCGCGTCCGGGCTCGTCCTCGACTGGCCCGGCGCCGCCGACCTGACACCAGCTACGGCGCCCCCGAAAGCGCCGAGCCCGGCGTCGACTGCTCCGTCCGCTCGGGGGTCGTCCCATGCGGGTTCGACTCTCGGGCCCGCTCCCGCATCCACGGCGGCGCCGTCGCTTGTGCCACCTGCCCGCCGGCTGGCCGGACCTGCGCCGGCGCTCGTACGACCCGGCGACTCGCTCTGGACGGTGGCTGCGCGTTCCCTGGGCGCAAAGGCGACACCGCGCTCCATCGCCGCCGCGTGGCCGGCGTGGTGGGCAGCCAATCGCGACGTGGTCGGGCCGAATCCCGACCTCATCCACCCCGGGGACCGGCTGGTCCCCCCGACCGAACCCCGCTGACCGGAGGCCCGCTGTGACGACCGCCCTGCTAGAGACAACCGCGCCGTTCGAGGACGACGGGCTACCTGTCCTGCGCCTGCTGCCGGCGCCGGCCTGGGAACCGCCCTACGACGACGAGGTCGGCCTGCCCTACGTCGGGCTGCAGCCGCTGCCGCCACCGCTGCGCCTGCTGCCTGACGTCGACGGTGACGAGGTCGACGAGGACGCGGAACCGCTCGTAGCGCGAACGCAGCGCAGCGACCTTCCTGCGCCGCAGCCCTTCGCGCGCGCCCTGGTCCAGCGGCTCCTCGAGGTCCTCGCCGGTGTACGCCCCGTGGCCCAGCTGCGGTTCGACCTCAGCCCAGAGCTGTACGACGAGCTGGAGGTCGCTGTGGCGGCATTGCCGCGATACACGGGGCTGCGACCTACCGCCAGGTCGGTACGCAGCCTGCATGTGCAGGAACGCCCCGACGGGGTGGCTGAGGTGTGCGCCACGGTGCTGCGTGGGCCGCGCGCTGCAGCTATCGCGTTGCGCATCGAAGGAATCGGTGGCGCATGGTGCTGCACGGAGCTGCTCGGTGCGCTGACCGCCGCCGACCCGCCGCCGACCGGACCACCGCGGACAGCCCGCTGACCGCCGCCGACCCGCCGCCGACAACCGGCGGTGGCTTCGTGCTGGCAGCTCACGAGCAGGCGGCAGATGCCTCGACGGTCACCGTGAGGGCTTATCTGCGCGGGACCCTCCTCCCCGTTCGGCAAGATCATCGTGTCCCTGCTGAGAAGACTCGATGCCCCCCGGTGGACACGATGATCAAGCGGGCGCAGGGGCAGGGGCACGACCAAGGTCATCGTGTCCGCGAGGCGGGGTCGCTTGGCGCCAATCCGGACACGTTGATCTTGAGCCAGCTGGCGTCGGGTCCCATCGATCTCATTGAGACCAGACCGCTGCTCAAACCGCCCAGGACGCCAGGAATGCGGGCACACGACGTCGCATCCTCGAGCCCTTCGCTGACCGCCTGATATTCAGACGGCTCGGCAGGTCAGGCAGGCTCGGCAGGTGAGGCTTCGGAACGCGAGCCGGCTGCGCTAGGTAGACGCAGATGCACGCGAGCGTTGCCGAACCAACCGAACCAACCGCGTCAGACTGCGGCCTTGAGCAGGCGATCGGGTTGGACGGCCACCCGTCGACGCAGCACGGCACCAAGGACCCCCGGCACCCAGGGGAAGCGCTAGCTCGAGTGACGCGGGTCCCCGTGGCACCGCTTGTACTTCTTGCCTGAGCCACACGGGCACGACGCGTTACGCGACACCTCGCCCGACCCGACGACCTGGTTGCGATTGGGGTTGGGGTGCGCCGCCGCCCCGACGCTGGAGGTCGTGGTCACGACGCCACCTTCGGCGGTGGGCGCCGAGTAGTTCAGCAGCGAAGGACGCTCCGGACGGCCGAACGTCTCCGGTAGCACGCCCCGCCTCGGCGGCGTGGCAGCAGCCGGCGTGCCGGGAGCCGCCGTGGCCTCCGCTTGCGGACCCGCCGCGGCAAGCTCGGTCGGGGTGGCAAGCTCGGCCGGCGGCGGGTCAAAGGCCGCGGACTTGTCAGTGGTCTCCGCTGACGTCACGACCGGGGCCGCTGGAGCGCCCGGTTGCTCCACGGGGATCCCATGCTCCTCGGGGAAGGCGACGGCGACGGGAGGCTCCTCGCGCCCGAGGTGCTCGATCTGGAGCTCACCGGGGTTCTCGCCGGGGCCGGTCGCGACGAGGTCCTCGAGCGGCGCGGACGGCGGCTCCTGCTCCACCTGCACCTCGACGTTGAACAAGAAGCCGACCGACTCCTCCTTGATCGCCTCCATCATGGCGCCGAACAGGTCGAAGCCCTCGCGCTGGTACTCCACCAGCGGGTCGCGCTGGCCCATTGCACGCAGGCCGATGCCTTCCTGCAGGTAGTCCATCTCGTAGAGGTGCTCACGCCACTTGCGGTCCATAACCGAGAGCAGGACCCGGCGCTCAAGCTCGCGCATGACCGGCTCGCTGTCGGGGCCGATGCCCAGGGCCGCCTCGCGACGGTCGTAGGCGCCCTGCGCGTCGGCCTTCAGCTCCTCGACGAGGAACTCCGGTGACAGCACGGAGCGGTCCTCATCGACCTCCTCGAGCGGGATGCCAACGGGGTAGAGGGTTTTCAGGGCCGTCCACAGCTGATCGAGCTCCCAGTCCTCCGGGTAGCCATCGCTGGTGGCGAACGTGACATAGCCCTCGACCACGTCGTCCAGCATGTTGCGGACCTGCTCGTGGAGGTCGGCGCCGTTGAGGACCTTGCGGCGCTCGTCGTAAATCACGGTGCGCTGACGGTTGAGGACCTCGTCGTACTTCAGGACGTTCTTGCGGATCTCGAAGTTCTGCTGCTCCACCTGGGTCTGCGCGGACCGGATAGCACGCGAGACCATCTTGGACTCGATCGGGATGTCGTCGGGGATGTTCAAGCGGTCCATGATCGACTCGACCGCGCCGGCGTTGAACAGGCGCATGAGGTCGTCGCCGAGCGAGAGGTAGAAGCGGGATAGGCCGGGGTCGCCCTGACGGCCGGACCGGCCACGGAGCTGGTTGTCGATGCGGCGCGACTCGTGCCGCTCGGTGCCGAGGACGTAGAGCCCACCGGCCCCGACGACCTCTTCGTGCTCGGCCTTGACCGAGGCCTCTGCCCGGTGCAGCGTGTCGGACCAGGCGGCCTCGTACTCCTCGGGGGTGTCAACGGGCGACAGGCCGCGCGAGCGCAGCTCGATCGCCGCGATGTGCTCCGGGTTGCCGCCAAGCATGATGTCGGTCCCGCGACCGGCCATGTTGGTGGCGACGGTGACGGCGCCCTTGCGGCCCGCCTGCGCCACGATCTGCGCCTCTCGCTCGTGCTGCTTGGCGTTGAGTACCTCGTGCGGGATGCCGCGCTTGCGCAGCTGCTGCGAGAGGTACTCCGACTTCTCCACCGAGATCGTGCCGACCAGCACCGGCTGGCCCTTCTCGTGCTTGTCGGCGATGTCCTCGACGACCGCTTCGTACTTCGCGGTCTCGCTCTTGTAGACGACATCGGCCTCGTCGACGCGACAAGGGTCGCGGTTGGTCGGGATCTCCACGACGCCGAGCTTGTAGGTCTGGCTGAACTCGGCGGCCTCGGTGGAAGCCGTGCCGGTCATGCCGCCGAGCTTGGAGTAGAGGCGGAAGTAGTTCTGCAAGGTGATTGTGGCGAGGGTCTGGTTCTCGTCCTTGATGTCGACGTGCTCCTTGGCCTCGATGGCCTGGTGCATGCCTTCGCTGTAGCGACGTCCCGCGAGGACGCGCCCGGTGTGCTCGTCGACGATGAGGACCTCTCCGTCGATGACGACGTACTCCTTGTCGAGCCGGTAGAGCTCCTTGGCCTTCATCGCGTTGTTGAGGTAGCCCACGAGCGGCGTGTTGACCGCCTCGTAGAGATTGTCGATGCCGAGCTGGTCCTCGACCTTCTCCACACCGCTCTCCAGGATGCCGACCGTGCGCTTCTTCTCGTCGACCTCGTAGTCCACATCCCGGACCAGGCGCGGGATGATGCGGGCGAACTCCTGGTACCAGTGGGTGGCCTGGTCGGAGGGTCCGCTGATGATCAGCGGGGTGCGGGCCTCGTCGATCAGGATCGAGTCGACCTCGTCGACGATCGCGAAGTGGTGGCCGCGCTGGACGAGCTCCCCGGCCGACCACGCCATGTTGTCGCGCAGGTAGTCGAAGCCGAACTCGTTGTTAGTGCCGTAGGTGATGTCCGCCGCGTAGGACGGGCGGCGCTGATCGGGTCGCTCGTTGGCAAGGATGACGCCGACCGACAGCCCCAGGAAGCGGTGGACCCGCCCCATCCACTCGGCGTCACGCTTGGCCAGGTAGTCGTTCACAGTGACGATGTGGACGCCGTCGCCGGCGAGCGCGTTGAGGTAGGCCGGCAGGACGCTGGTGAGGGTCTTGCCCTCACCGGTGCGCATCTCGGCGATGTTGCCGAGGTGCAGCGCGGCGCCGCCCATGACCTGCACGTCGAAGTGCCGCTGGCCGAGCGTGCGCAACGCCCCCTCGCGGGCGACCGCAAAGGCCTCGACCAGGATGTCGTCAACCGTCTCGCCGTCGGCCAGGCGCTGACGGAAGGTGTCCGTCTCGGCGCGAAGCTCGGCGTCGGTGAGGGCCTTGATCTCGTCCTCGACGCTGTTGACCGCGTCCGCGATCGTCTTGAGCCGGCGGACCGTCTTACCTTCGCCGGCACGGAGCAGCTTCTGCAAGACCACGCTCAGGACTCCTCTGGGGTGGGACGCGCCCGGTCAGGCCGGCCGCAACGGGCATCGTAGGCGCAGCCCCTGTTGGGAACCGGCTCTTGAGGACCGTCGCTCCGGAAACGCCTCGCGCAGCCCGGTCGTGCCCTGGCACGCTGTCGCGCGTGGAACCTGTCGAGCTGTTCACCCAAAGTCGGCGCGTTGGCCCGCTCCTGCTCCGCCCATGGGCTTCGTCCGACGCCGACGCGATCCTCACCGCATGCTCTGACCCTGACCCAGCGCTGGATGACGATCCCGCCGCCCTACCCGCTCGGCGACGCGAGGTGCTGGCTGGACGCCGGCCGGCACGGCTGGGCTGATGGGGTGGTGGCCGAGCTGGCGGTGGTCGAGGACTCCTCGGACGACCTGCTCGGCTCCGTGTCGCTAAAACTGCACCAGCGTCGTCTCGGGGCCGGCTTCGTCCGGGAGGGCATGGCCGGCCGCTCCCGCCATGACCGCGGGTCCCCCGCGACATGGTCGTCTTCAGCACTACCAGCGCAACCACGGCGCGCTGCGGCTCAGGTGATCTCGAGCAACTTCTCCCTGACAGCGTAAACGACCGCCTCCATCCGCGAGTGCAGCTGGAGCTTCTCCAAGATGTTGCGGATGTGGTTTTTCACTGTGTTCTCGGAGATGAACAGCTGCTTGGCGATGTCGCGATTGTTCAGGCCCTTCGCGACAAGCTTGAGGACCTCCATCTCCCGATCGGTGAGGCGCGGGGTGGGGACCTGCTGGCGGTCGTCCGTGCGCTTGATCATCGAGGCGAACTCGGTCAGTAG
>JANLPD010000057.1:0-1690 GCA_031367045.1 Frankiales bacterium
CGGTGGTGACGGCTGCCGTCGGCCTCGAGCCGGTGGCGGGTGTGGCGCTCGCTGTCAGCCTGGCGGCGGGAGCCGTCAATAGCGCCGCGACCTGTATCGACGCCGTAACCGGGGGGCCCTCGACGTGGGGAGACTGTGCGGTTAACGTGGTCACCAACGTTGCGCTCGTCGGCTTCGGCAAGTTCGTTACGCCTGGTCGGAGCATCTACGGCAAGACTGTGCGAACGGCGGAGGAGCGCCTGTACCAGGGCGGCGCCAACGCCTTCGGGGACTTGTTCGGCTGGGCCTGGCAATACCGGGAGAACCCTGGCTCGGATGGCCAATGCCCGGTCACGCCGCGGTTCCAGAATCCCCAATGACCGTGGCAAGCGAATATGCGTTCATCATCGGTCTTCTCTTGCTCGCAGGAGCGGTAGGAGCAGCTGGGGGGGTCTGGGTCTACGGCCCGGCGGAGGCTTCGATCCCATGGTTCAAGGGCTTCGGCTTTGCCTGCGCCGGGCTTGGTGCCGTGGCTCTTGTCGTCGGCTTGGTGCTTCGAGTAGCTGGGTCGTGAGACGGACCGAGCGTGGTCAGGATCGCGCAGGTCGGCTGAGGGCGGTCCTGCTCCTCGGGCCCGTGGCGTGTTGGCTGGTTGTTGTGGACTTTTACCGCCGTGGTCATCATGCGGTTGGATTCATTGGCTACAGCAAGGTCGTCGCACTGTGGGTGGGCGCGCTGGTGATCACGGGTGCGTGCGGCTACTTGGCGATTCGCGGCGGACGTGGCGGGCGTCGAGGGGACATCTCGGGTCACCAGGCCGCGCCCGCTGAGCCTCCGGGCGACGCCTCGACCAACTGAGCGGTGCCGGCCCACGCCATCCCGGTGCCTCGACGATCGCGCCGGCCGGAGGCTGTCAGAGCGCGGCGCATCGGGTGCTCGCCGGCTCTGTGACGATGGCCGTTGTGGTGGTGTGTGAGGACTTTCTTACGACTATCAAGGGCCGTTGGCTGCGGGCGGCCGTCCTCGCCCTCGGCGACACCGACCCGGACGACGAGCTGGGGGCCTCTACTCGCGGGACGTCCCGGCTCAGGTCCCGGATCAGGTCCCGGATCGCCAGGCTGGCAGGGGCGTTGGCAACGCGAGTGCCTCTGGCCGAGCGCGCGTTGGCAAGCCCGCTGGCAACCTGACGGCGCCACCGACCGACAGTATGCGCAGGGCGGGCTGCGACTCTGAGCCGCTGACCTGCTGGTGTCGAAGCGCGGCCGGCTGGTCACGGACGGCGAGAACGGAATGGTGATTGCTGATCTGTCCGGACGCAGTCCGGTATGCTCGACCCGGTGTCTTGCGGGACGTCCCGACGATCGCTGAGACACTCATCGGCATGGCAGGCCAGCAGACGAGGCAGGGCAGCGTTCGGGCTGCCCGCCGTCCGGCCGGTGCGACGCGCCCCGTCAGCCCGCACCCGAGCCCTTCGACCCGACCACGTCCAACCGCACCCGAGAACCGCCGCCCCGCGACGGGCAACTGGACGGGCCGACGAGCAGCGTTGTCGCAGGTCACGCCGGGAAGAACATGCCTCGCCCGGTCTGGCATTCGTCGGAGGTCGCGATTCCTCACCAGAGACCCCCTCGAAGCCCAGACGCGGGCGCCGTACTCGTACGCCGGTGCTGATCCGCTGGACGGCACGGACCCCAGCGGTCTGAGTTGCGGG
>JANLPD010000097.1:0-5435 GCA_031367045.1 Frankiales bacterium
CTGCTCGGCGGGCTCGCTCTGCCCCCGGCGTACGGCGCGCCCCTGCTCGGCCTGCTGCTCGCCCTCGTCGGCTGGCTGGTCTTTTTGTCCTGGCCGGTCATCAAGCCGCCGGCTCGGGCCCTGCGCCTTGTCGTCCTGGCCCTGATCGGCTATGCCATAGCCAGCCGCTTTCGCTGAGCTGAGTTTGACAACCGTTTTCATCTTCAGGACACTGGGGTCATGCAGGCAGGCTGGCTGTGCGCCCCGTTGGTCGGCGTGCTCGCCGTGCTCGCTGCGTGCGGTAACGGCGGGACGCCGCCCGAGAGGGCCGGGCGGGTGGACGTCGTCGCGGCGGCCTACCCGTTCGCATGGCTGGCCGGGCAGGTCGGCGGTCCGGAAGTCACCGTCACCGACCTGGTGAAGGCCGGCACCGAACCGCACGACGTCGAGCTGTCACCCCGCCAGGTCGGCAAGATCGAGACCGCCGCCCTGGTCGTCTTCCTCAAGGGCTTCCAGCCGGCTGTCGATGACGCGGTCGCCCAGACCGGCGCCACGACGCTCGACCTCGGCACGGTCGTCGGCCAGCAGCCCCTCGAGGGCGGCAGCGGGGCGATCGACAGCAAAGACCCGCACGTCTGGCTGGACCCGGTCCGCATGCAGACGATCGCGACGGCCCTCGGCGAGCGGCTGGCCAAGCGAGATACCGCGCACGCCGCCGGGTACCGCTCCCGGGCCGCCGCCGTAGTGGCGGTGCTGGGTCAGCTCGACGCGCTGTTCCGCTCGTCACTGACCGGATGCACCAGCAAGGACATCGTGACCAGCCACAGCGCATTCGGCTACCTGGCAGGGCGTTACGGCCTGGTGCAACGGGGCATCAGCGGGTTGAGCCCGGACGCCGAGCCGAGCCCAGGCAGGATCGCCGAGGTGGCCAGGTTCGCCAGGCAGAACCACGTGAAAACGATCTTCTTCGAGTCGCTGGTGGACCCCAAGGTCGCCAAGACCGTCGCCGCGGAAGTCGGCGCCCAGACCGCCGTGCTCGACCCCGTCGAGGGCGTGCGGGTGAGCGACGACTACCTGTCGGTACAGCGGCGCAACGCTGCCGCCCTGCACGAAGCGCTGGGCTGCTCATGACTCCACCGGTCTTTGATCTCGTCGGCGGCCAGGTCGTCCTCGGCGGCCGGCGGGTCCTCGACGACGTGTCCTTCCGGGTCCAGCCCGGCGAGTTCGTCGCGGTTCTCGGGGCCAACGGCTCGGGCAAGACCACCCTCGTCCGCGCCCTCGTCGGCCTGGTCCCGCTGTCGGCCGGCCGGCTGGAGCTGTTCGGCACCCCCCTTGCCCACTTCCGCGCGTGGCCGCGGCTCGGCTACGTTCCCCAGCGTCTCGCCGTCGGCGGCGGCGTTCCCGCGACCGTGCGTGAGGTCGTCCTTTCCGGTCGCACCGGGCGGCTCCGTCGCGGCCAACGGACCGGGAAGGCCGACCATGCGGCTGTGGACCACGCGCTGGCGGACGTCGGGCTGTCCGACCGGGCGCGCGACGCCGTGACGACCCTGTCCGGTGGCCAGCAGCAGCGGGTCCTCATCGCGCGGGCGCTGGCCGGCGAGCCCGAGGTGCTGGTGCTCGACGAGCCGACCGCCGGCGTTGACGCGGACAGCCAGGACACCCTCGCCGGCGCGCTCGGTCACCTGTCCAGGGCCGGCGGCAGCGTCGTCCTGGTCGCCCACGAGCTCGGCCCGCTGGCGACGCTCATCCGGCGGGCCGTCGTCCTGTCGCACGGCCTGGTCGTCTCCGACGGACCGCCCCCGCAGCCCGAGGGTCACCACGCCGACCCGACCCACGTGCACGACCATCCCCACGAGGGCCCCGAGGCCGTCCTGCGTGCCGGGTTCGGGCTGTAGTGGGCCTCCTCGAGTTCGACTTCATGCGCCGCGCCCTGGTCGCTGCCGTCCTCGTCGGCGTCACCGCCCCCGCGATCGGCACCTTCCTCGTGCAGCGACGCCTGTCCCTGATGGGCGACGGCATCGGCCACATCGCGCTGACCGGCGTCGCGCTGGGCTTCCTGCTCGGCACCACCCCGGTGCTCACCGCGATCGTCGTCGCGGTGCTCGGCGCCGTCGCCATCGAGCTGGTCCGCGAGCGGGGCAAGGCCAGCGGGGACGTCGCCCTCGCGCTGCTGTTCTACGGCGGGATCGCCGGCGGGGTGCTGCTCATCGGCCTGTCGCCTGGTCGGTCGAGCACGACCCTTGTCGGTTACCTGTTCGGCTCGCTGTCCAGTGTCTCCTCGAGCGACCTCGTCGTCATCGGCGGCCTGTCGGCGGCGGTTCTGCTCGCCGTCACGGTGTTCTTCCGCGAGCTGTTCGCCGTCTGCCTCGACGAGGAGGTGGCGCGGGTGTCCGGCCTGCCCGTGCGCTTCCTCAACCTGCTTGTCGCCGTCGGCGCCGCCGTGACGGTCACCGTTGCGATGCGGGTGGTCGGGCTGCTGCTCGTCAGCGCGCTCATGGTCGTGCCCGTCGCAGCCGCCCAGCAGCTGACCCGCTCGTTCAGGGCGACGCTGCTGTGGGCCTGCCTCGTCGGCGTCCTCGCCAGCCTGTCCGGGCTGGTGCTCGCGTTCTACGCCGACGTCGCGCCCGGCGCCGCCACCGTCGTACTCGCCCTCGCCGTCTTCTTCGTGGCCGCGCTGCTCGGCCAGGCGCGCACGGCGGTGTCCCGGTGACCCAGCGACCGAGGAGCCAACGCCCCACCCGCCAACGGGCCGCCGTCGCCGCCGCGCTGTCGCGGACGGACGGTTTCGCCAGCGCGCAGGCCCTGCACGAGCAGCTCCGGGCGCAGGGCGAGACCGTCGGCCTGACGACCGTCTACCGCCACCTGCAGGCGCTCGCCGACGCCGGCGAGGTGGACGTCCTGCGCTCCGGTGACGGCGAGGCCGCCTACCGCAGGTGCGCGGTCGAGGACCACCATCACCACCTCGTCTGCCGCCAGTGCGGTCGCACCGAGGAGGTGACCGGCCCAGCCGTCGAAGAGTGGGCCTCCGCCGTGGCGGCCCAGCACGGCTTCACCGAGGTCAGCCACACCGTCGAGGTGTTCGGCACCTGCGGATCCTGCGCCTGAGCTCACCGCAGAGCCCTACGCGAAGGGCCCGATGGCCTCGACCAGCTCGACAGCGTTGCCCTCCGGGTCGGCGGTCATCCCCCGCCGGGCACCCAGGACGTCGGGCTTCGGGGACCAGGGGTGGCCGGCCAGCCGCAGCCCGCGGACGACCTCGTCGAGCTCGACCACGGCCAGCGCGAAGTGCTGCTCGGGGTGGCGATCCCCGTCCCGCTCGGACACATGGACTTGTGTGATGCCGTCCGGCAGGTCGAACCACGCACCGCTCTGCGCGACCCCCTCGGCCGGCTTGGCGACCCGGGTCAGTCCGAGCGCCTCGTAGAACGGGACGACCGCGTCGGTGTGGCCGGTCGGGACGACGACTTGCACGTGGTGGAGGCGGATCATGAGGACACCTCGTTGGGGGCTGGGGGCTGGCGGCTGGGGTTGCGGTGCGAGG
This sequence comes from Frankiales bacterium, assembly GCA_031367045.1. GTDB lineage: Bacteria > Actinomycetota > Actinomycetes > Mycobacteriales > SCTD01 > JANLPD01. Next base: position 3,521 of record JANLPD010000097.1, read on the forward strand.
AGTTAGGGACAGCGCCGCCGTAGCGGCGGTCGCGGCTAGCGTAGATCTCGACCGCCCGCCACAGATCCCGACGATCGACATCGGGCCACAGGGTGTCGAGGAAGACCAGCTCGGCGTAGGCAGACTGCCAGAGCAGGAAATTCGAGGTGCGCTGCTCGCCGCTGGTGCGCAGGAACAGGTCGACGTCGGGCATCTCCGGCACGTCGAGGTAGCGGGCGAGGACGCGCTCGTCGACCTTTGACGCAACGAGCCTTCCGGCCGCGACGTCGAGGGCGAGAGCCTTTGCCGCGTCCGCGATCTCGGCGCGGCCGCCGTAGTTGACGCACATGGTGAGGGTGCAGACCGTGTTGTGCCTGGTGAGCTCCTCGGCCGCTTCGAGCTCGGCGATGACCGAGCGCCAGAGCTTGGGTCGGCGACCGGCCCAGCGGACCCGCACCCCCAGCTCGTGCATCTCGTCCCGGCGACGGCGGATGACGTCGCGGTTGAAGCCCATGAGGAAGCGCACCTCGTCGGGCGAGCGCTTCCAGTTTTCGGTCGAGAAGGCGTACGCCGACACCCAGCCGACCCCGAGCTCGATCGCGCCCTCGACGACGTCGAAGAGCGACGACTCGCCCTCCTCGTGCCCACGGGTCCGCGGCAGATCGCGGTCCTTGGCCCAGCGGCCGTTACCGTCCATGACGATCGCGACGTGGCGCGGCACGAGCTCGGACGGGATGGCGGGGGGCGTCGCCCCCGACGGGTGCGGCGTCGGAGGTCGCACCTCGCGGCGCAGGTTTTTTGTCGTACGACTCCTCATGTGCGCTCGACAAGCGGGAGCGAGCGCAGGCCACGCTCGAGGTGCCACTGCAGGTGAGCCGCCACGAGACCGCTGGCCTCGCGCCGGGTGGTCGTCGACGCGACCTCGGCGCCGGCCCACTCCCCCTGCAGCAGGTCGACCATGAGGCTCAACGCGGCTGGTGAGGGCGAGGCCGCACCCGGTGGGCGACAGCCGGCGCAGACCGTGCCGCCGGCCGGAACGGAGAACGCGCGGTGCGGGCCGGCCGCCCCGCAACGGGCGCAGTCCGCCAGCGCAGGCGCGTAGCCGGCGACGGTCATGGCGCGCAGCAGGAACGCGTCCAGGACGAGCGAGGGATCCCGCTCGGACAGGGTCCGCAGCGCGCCGATGACGAGCAGGAACAGGCGAAGCGCCGGTTCTTTCTCCTCGGCGGTGAGCCGCTCGGCGGTCTCCAGGACAGCCGTGCCCGCGGTGTAGCGGCCATAGTCCCCGACGAGCCGCTGACCGTAGGAGGTGAGGCTCTCCGCCTGCTGCACGACGTCAAGGGAGCGCCCCTCATAGAGCTGCAGGTCGACGTGGCTGAACGGCTCAACGGTCGCGCCGAACTTCGAGCGGGTACGGCGCACGCCCTTCGCGACCGCCCGGACCCGGCCGTGGCGGCGGGTGAGCAGGGTGATGATGCGGTCGGCCTCGCCCAGCTTCTGCGTGCGCAGGACGACGCCCTCGTCCCGGTAGAGCGCCACGCCACGACGGTAGCCGCCGAAGCGGTCCCCGCGAACCGGCTGCCCCACCTATCTGCGCGTCCTGGCTCCCAAAACGCCGCAAGGGACCAGACTGTCCGAGCAGTGTCCACCCGCCTCCTCGTCGCCCGGAGCCCTCGCGTGCTGCGTCCCCGTCGCCCCCAGCGTCCCGCCCGCCTCCTCACCAGCCTGGTGGGCACCGTTGCCGTCGGGCTCCTGCTGGCCACAGTGCCGGGGCCGGCCCAGGCGGCCTCGCCCCAGGGCAGCACAGCCACCCAGACCGTCACCCTCGTCCTGACCCCCCAGGACCGGTCCGCGCTCCGGACGCTGGGCCAGGGCCGGTCCCCTGGGGGCGAGCGCGCCAAGGGTCTCGCGGCGGCGATGCCGTCGCCGGCCCGGC
>JANLPD010000093.1:0-3510 GCA_031367045.1 Frankiales bacterium
GCTCACCGAGACCGACGGCGTCGACGCCGTCCTGCTCGGGCCGGCCGACCTGGAACGCGACCCCGACAGCGGACCCCAGGGCGCCGTATGAAGCGCCACCTGCTCTCCGCCGCGGACCTGACGCTCGAAGACGCCCTGCTCGTCCTGGACACCGCTACCGAGCTGGCCCAGCTGACCGAGCGGGCCACCGTCAAGAAGCTGCCGACGCTGCGCGGCCGCACGGTCGTCAACTTGTTCTTCGAGGACTCAACGCGTACCAAAACTTCTTTTGAGCTGGCCGCCAAGCGGCTGTCCGCCGATGTCATCAACTTCAGCGCCAAGGGCTCCAGCGTCAGCAAGGGCGAGACCCTCAAGGACACCGCGCTGACGCTCGAGGCCATGGGCTCTGACGCCGTCGTCATCCGGCACTCCTGGTCCGGCGCCCCCGTCAACCTGGCCCGGTTCGTGCAGGGCTCGGTCATCAACGCCGGCGACGGCACCCACGAGCACCCCACCCAGGCGCTGCTCGACGCCTACACGATGCGCCAGCGGCACGGGCGCCTGGAGGGCCTCAAGGTCACGATCGTCGGAGACATCCTGCACAGCCGCGTCGCGCGGAGCAACGTCCTGCTGCTGCACACCCTCGGCGCCGACGTCACCCTCGTCGCCCCGCCGACGCTGCTCCCGGTGGGAGTCGACTCCTGGCCGGCCGAGGTGTCCTACGACCTCGACGCAGTCCTGCCCAAGAGCGACGTCGTGATGATGCTGCGCGTCCAGCGCGAACGGATGGGCCCCGCGGGCGAAACAGGGACCGCCTACTTCCCCAGCGTGCGCGAGTACTCCCGCCGCTACGGGCTCGACGTCCGCCGCGCCGCAGCGCTGAAGGACGACGCGATCGTCATGCACCCGGGCCCGATGGTCCGCGGCATGGAGATCGCCTCCGAGGTGGCCGACGGACTCCGCTCGACGATCGTCGAGCAGGTCGCCAACGGTGTCTCTGTCCGCATGGCCGTGCTGTACCTGCTGCTCGGTGGAGCCGAGCCGGCGATCGGGAGCGAGAAGTGACCAGCTGGTTGATCAAGGACGTCCGTCCCTATGGGGAGGGCGAGCCGGTTGACGTGCGGGTCGTCGACGGCCGCATCGCCGAGGTGGGCAGGTCGCTGCCGGACGGCCAGAGCCAGCCGTACGCCGGTGGCGGCGCCGTCGTGCTCCCCGGGCTCGTCGACCTGCACACCCACCTGCGTGAGCCCGGCCGGGAGGACGCCGAGACGGTCGAGTCGGGCACTTTGGCGGCTGCGCTCGGCGGCTTCACCGCCGTGCACGCGATGGCCAACACCGACCCCGTCGCCGACACCGCGGGCGTCGTCGAGCAGGTGTGGCGGCTCGGCCAAGAGGCCGGCCACTGCGACGTCGCTCCGGTCGGGGCGGTCACCGTAGGGCTCAACGGCCAGCACATGGCCGAGCTCGGCACCATGGCCGACAGCGCGGCCCGCGTCCGGGTCTTCTCCGACGATGGCAAATGCGTCTCCGACGCAAGTCTGATGCGCCGGGCGCTGGAGTACGTCAAGGCATTCGACGGCGTCATCGCCCAACATGCGCAGGAGCCTCGCCTCACGGTCGGCTCGCAGATGAACGAGGGCGTGGTCTCCTCTCAGCTCGGCCTGACCGGCTGGCCCGCTGTCGCCGAGGAGGCGGTGATCGCCCGGGACTGCCTGCTCGCCGGTCATGTCGGCAGCCGCCTGCACGTCTGCCACGTCAGCACCGCCGGGAGCGTCGAGCTGCTGCGTTGGGCCAAGGGCAAGGGCTGGGACGTCACCGCGGAGGTGACGCCGCACCACCTGGTGCTGACCGACGACCTGGCAGCGACGTACGACCCGGTGTTCAAGGTCAACCCACCGCTGCGCACCCAGGCCGACGTCGATGCGCTCCGGGCGGGCCTGGCCGACGGCACGATCGACTGCGTGGCGACCGACCATGCCCCGCACGCGCTCGAGGACAAGGAGACCGAGTGGGGGGCCGCCTCGCCCGGCATGACCGGGCTCGAGACCGCGCTCGGCATCGTCGCCGAGACGATGGTCCTGACCGGTCTGCTGTCCTGGCGCCAGGTTGCCGACCGGCTGTCCGAGCGCCCCGCGCGGATCGGTCGGCTCGAAGCACATGGCCGGCCGCTCGCGGTGGGCGAGCCCGCCAACCTCACGATCGTCGACGTCACCTCCCCCTGGACCGTCGACCCGGCAGCGTCCGCCAGCCGCAGCCGCAACACGCCGTTCGCCGGCCGCGAGCTGCCCGTCCAGGTTGTCGCGACCTTCCTGCGGGGACGGCCGACCGTGCTGTTCGGCAAGCCAGCGTGAGGGCTGCCCGGATCACGGGAGGCGCCCGGTGAAGCCGCCGGCACTGCTCGTGCTCGAGGACGGCCGCAGCTTTCGCGGGCAGGCCTACGGCGCCGTCGGCGAGACCTTCGGCGAGGCGGTCTTCAACACCGGGATGTCCGGCTACCAGGAGACCCTCACCGACCCGTCCTACCACCGGCAGGTCGTGGTGATGACGGCCCCGCAGATCGGCAACACGGGGGTCAACGACGAGGACGCCGAGTCCGATCGCATCTGGGTCAGCGGCTACGTCGTCCGCGACCCCTCGCGGGTGGCCTCCAGCTGGCGCTCGCGCCGCTGCCTCGACGACGAGCTGGTCGCGCAGGGCGTCGTGGGCGTCAGCGGCGTCGACACCCGCGCGCTGACCAGGCACCTGCGCGAGCGGGGCGCGATGCGGGTCGGGCTGTTCAGCGGCAGTCATCTAGGGGCCGCCGCGGACGTCGACGCGCTGGTGGCGCGGGTGCGCGAGAGCCCCGAGATGGTCGGCGCCGATCTGGCCCACGAGGTCACCACCAAGACGGCGTACGTCGTACCTGCCGTCGGTGCGAAGCGCTTCACCGTCGCGGCTCTTGACCTCGGGATCAAGGCGGCGACGCCGCGCTACCTGGCCGCGCAGGGTTGCGAGGTGCACGTCCTGCCGGCTACGACGACCGGGGCGGAGCTGCTCGCTCTCGGGGCGGACGGTGTCTTCCTCAGCAACGGCCCTGGCGACCCGGCCACCACCGACGGGCCGGTCGCGGCTGCGCGGGCGGTGCTCGCCGCAGACGTGCCGTTGTTCGGGATCTGCTTCGGCAACCAGATCCTCGGTCGGGCGCTGGGACTGGGCACCTATAAGTTGCGCTACGGCCACCGCGGGGTGAACCAGCCGGTCCAGGAGCTGGCCACCGGCCGGGTGCACATCACCAGCCACAACCATGGTTTCGCGGTTGACGCGCCGACGGACGGTTCGGCTGTTGACACGCCGTACGGCCGGGCCGTCGTCTCCCATGTCGACCTCAACGACAACGTTGTCGAGGGCCTGCAGAGCCTCGACGCCCGGGCCTTCTCAGTCCAGTACCACCCTGAGGCGGCCCCCGGGCCGCACGACGCGACCGGGCTGTTCCAGCGTTTCGCCGAGATCATGGAGGCCTGAGATGCCTCGCCGCGACGACCTCAAGCATGT
>JANLPD010000102.1:0-2893 GCA_031367045.1 Frankiales bacterium
TGTTCCCAATTGCTTGAGTGTCCAACTACTTGAGGAGGACGCGCCCCTCCGGCTATTCCTGCCGGGGCGAACCAGTTTCACCAGCAGCAGGGCGCCGCCCCCGCAAGGAGACGGCGCCCTGTGTTGCTCAGCAAGTGCGGCCTAGGGCGTCTTGGCGGCGCCGAAGATGTCCTGGTCGAGCCCGCCCGCGTTCGGACACGTGTCGGGACCGTAGGAGCCGTTCGTCAGGACGCGGCACTGGTTGACCTGGAAGCCCTTCCCGCCGGTGTTGCGGGGGTCGTCGCCCGGGTTCGGCGGCTCGCTGTCGCGGGTGTCGGTCCAGGTGTTGTAGGCGAACGGACCCACCGAGGACACGTAGTTGTAGTCGCCGTGGAACGGCACCTGCCGGTTGCCGAACATCGCGTAGTTCGGCATCTGGGCCGTCCGGCTCAGCCGGGTCTGCGACCAGGTCGTGCCGCCGTCGGTCGAGGACGCCGCATAGGTGTCCAGGCCGTGGGTCGGCGTCGCGAAGCCCTGCGCATCACGGCTTCTCCCGTCGTCGCCGGGCGGGAACTGCACGCTGTAGGCCGGGTCGTTCCGGCTGTCGTGCCACACCGCGTGCAGTACGCCGTGGTCGGCGTTGATGTCCGGGAAGAACTGGTGGCCAGCGCGAGCGACGCCGACCGGGCGCCCGTCGAGCAGCGTGGGCGTCGACCAGGCGGAGCCGGTGAGCGTGGAGAAGAAGAGGCCACCCTGCCCGACCCGCAGCCTGCTGCCGACCGGATCTGCGGTGTTGTAGGAGGTCGTCGACGGTGCCTCGGTGCCGGGGATGACGGCGTCGAACGCCAGGTAGACCTTCTGGTCTGCCGCGGCCGGGTCGGCGGTGATCCGGGGCTGACTGGCGTGCCGAAAGAACACGTAGCCACTGCGGCAGGCGAAGGGCCCGACGCCGCAGTCGCGGGAGTCACCGACGGAGGCGTCGGACACCTCACCGGCTGGGCCGTCGGCGCGCTGGTAGGCCTGCTCGTGCGCCGCCTGTGCCGCCGCCGGGTCTCCGGCGGTGTCCGCGGCGTCGAAGGCCTCGAAGTAGTGCGCAACCGCCGGCTTCGTGAAGCTGGCGCCGCCGTCGGTGGAACGGACGTAGACGACTGCTGCCCGCTGTTGGCCGCGTGAGCTCTCGAACTGCCGCCAGGCGACGTAGACGGTGCCGTTGGACGTCACCGCGATGTCGGCGAACTGGTTGTCCTTGACGCCCGCGCTGATCTTGGTCGGGTGCGAGAACGTGGCGCCGTGGTCGGTCGAACGCGCAAAGACGATCTCGTTGTTGCCCGAACCCTGGAAGACGCTCCACGCCGTGTAGACGTTGCCGGCGTTGCGGCTTTGGGTCCCCCGGTCGACCTCGATCGCCGTCTTGTCGTTGAACTTGCCCTTCGGCGCAGGGGTGCCCGCACCCACGATGACCGTGCGGACGTAGCGCGCAGCGTCCTGGTCGTAGGTCGCCACCCACACGGAGCCGTTCTGCGGGGCGGTGCGGTTGAAGGCGTTGCCCATGTAGAACAGTCGGCCCTGGGTATCCCACGCCTGGACCGGGTCACCTGCGTTGACAATCCCCTTCTGCTGCAGCGGGCTGGCCTTGCCTTCAGCGGAGGTATCGGTCGGATATCCCGGGACGAGCGAGCCGGCGAAGTGCGAGCCGGAATCGGTCGACCGGTACATGCCGGTCCACGTGCCGCCGGCGCCCGGGACGGTGCAGTAGTCGTTGGACCCGGCCACGATGACGGTGGTGTCGCGAGGGTCGACGGCGGTCGACGGCTCGTTCTGCTGACGACGGTTCGTGCCGCAGAGGGCGATAGCGTCGCCAGCCAGGATCGGCCGCCCGTTCGCTTTGGCGTACGCCGTGTCGGGCGACACCCTCACGTCGGTGCTACCAGGCACCGACGCCAGAGCAGATGTCGCACCGCCCGGCGTTGCGGTCAGCAGGGCGCCGGCCAGCAGGCCGACCCCCAGCTTGATAACGAGGGGCTTGTGCATGAGCACTCTTCTCTCCGCGCGGTGACGCGGTACAAGAGACGCGCCGGCGGTACCGGCGCGGACCCGGCACAAATCCGTGTCGTGCCCGATCCTCACGGACACTACGCTCAGTCGGTGACAAACGTCACTTGTCACCTGCCTCTTGCCACGCCCGTGCGAGACGGTCCGCAGGGCCACGATGCGAATGGTCTGCCGGCGTGCGTGCTTCACACCCCCAAGTAGATGAAGCCGTACGCCTCGTCTCCTAAGCGCGTTTGCCCAGGTCAGGCTTGGTGGGTGCCACCAGTCGGCATTCAGTCCGCACTTCGGCGGACCGGCCCAGAACTTCCGCAGGCTCTTCGCGTCTAGTAAGCTAGACGAATGACCGGGAGGGAGTGCTCAAGGTCGTGATCCGACGCGGGTGCGAGCAGGCTCGTCAGCGCCGCTCGCACGTCGTCGTTCGCTGTCCGGGAGGCTGCCAGAGCGTGGTGCCCGTGCATGGTGGCCAGGACATCCCGCCCGGCACTCTCCGGTCGATCGAGCGGGCACTGGAGCCGTGCCTCGGGAACGGGTGGTTGCGATGAGCGACAAGGTCTACGTGGCGGTCTACGAACGCGACCCTGATGTCAGCGCATGGAACGTCGAGGTCAAGGGTCTAGCCGGCTGTCAGACGTACGGGCGGAGCCTCCGACTGGCGCAGAGCCGGATCCGCGAGGCGCTCGCCCTCTGGCTGGACGTCGAGCCGGACTCGCTGCAGATCCGGGACCAGCTGCCAGCTTCGATGACGTCGGTTGCGGACGGGGTTGCCCGCGCCCGGCGCGACGTCGAGGCGGCCGGCGCGAAGGCCCAGCAGGAGACCGCCGAGGCGGTGCGTCGGCTCACCGATCTCGGACTGAGCAGGCGC
>JANLPD010000104.1:0-2505 GCA_031367045.1 Frankiales bacterium
CCGACCCCGATCATCTGGGCGGCGGTCCGCAGCGACACCCCCCGGTCACGGGACAGCGACGAGACGTCGCCGTACGCCTTCTCCATCAAGACCTTCAAACGGTCGTTGACCTCATCCTCGGACCAGAAGTACGCCTGCAGGTCCTGCACCCATTCGAAGTAGGACACCGCCACCCCGCCGCTGTTGGCGAGGATGTCGGGGACCACGACGACGCCACGCGACTCAAGGATGGCGTCCCCGTCTGGGGTGGTGGGGCCGTTGGCCCCTTCGACGATGAACCGGGCCTTGACCCGATCGGCGTTGCTCTCGTGGATGACGCCTTCGAGGGCAGCCGGGACCAGCACATCGACGGCGAGCTCGATCAGCTCGTCGTTGGTGATCGTGTCGGTGCCCGGGAAGCCGACGACCGACTCGGCGCCGCCCTTGAGGTGGCGGATGAGGGCCGTCGGGTTGAGCCCCTTGGCGTTGTACACGCCGCCCTTCACATCGGACACGGCGACGACCTTGCAGCCCGCGTCGTGGAGGTACTGCGCGGCGAGGCCGCCGACCTTGCCGAAGCCCTGCACCGCAACGCTGACCGAACGCGGGTCGACGCCGCTCTCCCTCAGCGCGCTGAACGCGGCGTAGAGCACGCCGCGCGAGGTCGCACCACCACGGCCCTCCGAGCCGCCGATGCTGACCGGCTTGCCCGTGACGACGCCGGTGACGGTGTAACCCGTGTGCATGGAGAAGGTATCCATGATCCAGGCCATCGTCTGCTCGTCGGTGCCGACGTCAGGGGCCGGGATGTCCTTCTCCGGGCCGATGATCGGGATGATCTCGCTGGCGTAGCGACGGGTGACCCGCTCGAGCTCGTTGCGCGACAGCAGCCGCGGATCGACGGCAACGCCGCCCTTCGCGCCCCCGTAGGGGATGCCGATCAACGCGCACTTCCAGGTCATCCACATCGCCAGCGCCCGGACCTCGTTGAGGTCGGTGGCCGGATGGAACCGGATGCCGCCCTTCGCCGGGCCGCGCGACAGGTTGTGCTGGACCCGGTAGCCCTGCAGCACCTGCAGGGTGCCGTCGTCGCGGCGGAGCGGGACGGCGACGGTCATGGAGCGGCGCGGCGTGGCCAGCAGGTCGTGCAGGCCGTCGTCCAGACCAAGCTCCTTCACCGCCCCGGCGAGCTGGTGCAGGGCGCTGTCGAGCGCGGACATGCGTGCGGACACGCCACTCCCTCACGAGGTACGACGCGGCGACCTCGTTGTCACCCCGTCGGCAGCGAGGATGTCACGCCTCGTCTTCTGGGTGTGCCCCTGCACGGTCAACCTGAGGGCTGGCCGTGGCGACAGGTTGCACATCTTCCGGTGGCCCACCACGATCGGTCCCACGAGCACGACGGCTAGCGCCCACGAACTCCACGGCCACCAGTCGCTGCTACGCACGTGTTGTGCGGGGCGAGCCGCCCCCCTCCACCCTCGTCACGCCCACAACCTGGGCTGGGCGTGCCCCATCGTCAGCCCCGGGGTCCAGGTGGCATCGACGGCGCAGCACTTCGACAACGCGATCTCGGTGGTGAGCCCCTCGTCGAAAGTGAACCGGTGCGAGCTGGCGCACTCGTGCCACGCTGTCTGATCTTTCGGTAGGAAGTGCCCGGCGAAGCACGTTCGCACGATGGCGCGCAGGGGAAGCGTCCTGAACAGCCCGCGGGTGGACACCGGGCGCGAACAGAAGGTGTAGAAAAGCCTGCCCTCCTGGGTCAGGACACGGAGATACTCGGCCACCGCTCGCGCGGGTTCGGGCACCGTCTCGATGACCCAGGAGCTGACGACGACGTCGAACTTGCCGGCCCGAAAGGGCAGCGTCTGGACGTCGGCAACAACCCGGGACGCCGTCACGTCCGCGGCCTGTTCGAGCATGGCGGAGGACAGGTCCGCCATGGTGAGCTCCACCTCGGGGCACATGCTCTTGATGTGTCGCGACAGGGCGCCGGTGCCGCTGCCCGCGTCGAGGACCCGGGCCCCAGGGCGCAAGGAAGCGGCTAGGTCGCTCAGCATCCTGGCCTCGGCCGCTGCGCCGCCCAGGGTCATCCATTGGCGGCGCCTTCGGCTGTAGTTACCGGCGGCCCGGTCGTAGACGCGCTGGGTCCTGTGCAGCCGCCAAAGGAGCAACGGTCCGGCCGACCCGCCCCTGGTCGGTTCGCGCTGGCCCTGCGAGATGTGGCGATCAACAACGGGGGGTTGACCGGGCGAGATCGCCACATCTCCAGCGGGCGCCCGCGAAGGGGCGGGCTCGCCAGCCGAGCGACGGCGCGACGACTCGCTCATGGCATCACAACGGGTCGATGCGTTCGTGAGATCCGTCAAGAGGCCGCCGCCAGACATCTCCCGCGCCCGCGGGTGTACCGCGACTGGGCAGCCCGGACTCGTGCCCGGACTCGTCGTGCCCGGTGTTCCTGCCATGGACTTGCTGAGCGCCATGCATGCCCCGCATCATGAAAAACATCATGAGCGGACAGACCAG
>JANLPD010000147.1:0-3855 GCA_031367045.1 Frankiales bacterium
CGCGCTGGTGGGTCACTTTTCACATGTTAGGAGCATTATGTTCGTGCGTAAGGTCATGCTTCCCCTGGTCCTGGGAGTGGTGCTGCTAGCGAGTGGCTGCGCCGCCAAGAGCTCGTCATCGGGACAGGTGGCGACACCGCCCAGCGGGGTCGCTGCCTCCGCCGGCTCCACGGCGGCTTCCCCAGCCGCCGACGCGAACGGCTGCCCGACGAGCAATACGACAAGTTTCGCCAAGACCAAGTTCCTGGCCCACACAGGCCTGGCCTTCGGAGCGTTCCACCGCTACGTCTACAAGCCCTATCAGGCCGGTTCTTTCAGTTCGGGTACCACGTTGCAAAAAGGACTCGTGTACGGCAAGGCCGGGGCGGCGGTCCTTTTCGTCAAGCGTGAGGTGCGCCTGGCCATCGTCGACGTGCAGGCCAATCCCCTCCTGTGCAAAAGCCTCGCGGCTCCCCTGAGCTCACTCTCGGACAAGATCGGCGGCGTCGTGACCAAGCTCAAGGGTGGGGACGCCAGCGGCATCCAGGATGCGCAGACCGCGGTGACCGCGATCGAGGGCGCCGCAGCCAGCGGTGGCGCCCCGATCACCGAGGACCCGAACGCCAAGATCGGCTGAGCCACGAAGAGAACTCCGTCGCGGGTGCGACGGGGTTCTCTTCGTCATTTGCATTCAGCTGCGAGCCGTTCAGCCCTGAAGGTCGAGCAGTGCCTTCGCCCTGGCGAAGTACTTGTTCTTGCCAAGGTCGGCGACTGTCTTGATGCCGAAGGCCTTGCCGAGCAGCTCGGCGTCACCATCGCTCACGCCGGCCAAGGCGCTCACGGGGGCGGCGAGAACCTCGTCCAGCGTGCTGTTCTCATAGGCTTTGTCAAGCATCTTGTCGAGGTTGGCGGAGACGGCCACAGGGTCCTCCAGGAGTTGTGTTGGCGATGGAAACAAGACTTTCGCACACGCCATTGTGCTGACCGGGCTTCCGGCGGGCGGGTCAGCCGCGGGCGAGGGCGCAGCCGGCCTGGTTGGGTGGGGGTGTGTCCGCTGCCCCTGCCACCTCCACCGGCCCATCTGGTGTCCGGGTCTGGACGGCCCTGTCGGTCGTCTACGTGGTCTGGGGGTCGACGTACCTCGCCATCCTCTACGTCGTTGAGTCGTTGCCGCCGCTGCTCTCGGCCGGGATCCGATTCCTCACCGCCAGCGCGCTGCTTGCGGTTTTCCTGCTCGTACGCCGGGGGCGGCAGGCCTTTCGTGCGACGCGGCGCCAGCACTGCTCGGCCGTCGGCATCGGCCTGCTCCTACTGGTCGGCGGCAACGGCGGTATAACCCTCGCCGAGCGGCACCACCTGCCGTCGGGCCTGGCCGCGCTGCTCGTCGCCGGCGTTCCGCTGTTCGTGGTGCTGCTGAGGGCGCTCGGTGGCGACCGCCCCGCTGCGCGCACCCTGCTCGGCGTGGGCATCGGCTTTGTCGGCCTCGCGGTACTGCTCCTGCCGGGTGCCCGGCCGCAGGGTGTCTCCTGGCTCGTGGCCGCAACTGTCGTCGGGTCGAGCTTCCTGTGGTCGCTCGGCTCGTTCGCAGCGTCGCGGGCCGAGCTGCCGCCGGACGCACTGCTGACGACGGTCGTCCAAATGACCGGCGGCGGCGTCGGTCTGCTGCTGGCTGGTGCGGTCCTCGGGGAACGGCTGCACCCGGACCGGGTCGAGCTGTCGTCCGTGCTCGGTCTGGGCTACCTCATCGTGTTCGGCTCGGTCTTGGCGTTCACGGCGTACTCCTGGCTGCTCGGGGTCGCACCGGTGTCGAAGGTGGCGACCTACGCGTACGTGAACCCGGTGGTCGCGGTCCTGCTCGGTGCGGCGTTCGTCCACGAGGACCTGACGGCCACGACGGTGCTCGGTGGCGGGCTGACTCTGGTGGCGGTCGCGGTGGTGGTGGCGGCGGAGGGGCAGCGGCGGCCAGGGCCGGTCGGGCTGCCCGCAGATGCGCCGCTGGCTCAGGCGCCGGAGGAGCGGCAGGGCCGCGAGCGGAGCCCGGCGACGTAGTCATCCGGTGCACCGGCATGCTCGGCAGCCTGCGCGAGCACGCCGAGGTAGCGGGCCGAGGGCAGCCCGCCTTCGTACCCGTCCAACACGTAGACCCAAGCGAGCTTGTCGCCCTCGAGCACGTGCACGCGCACCCGGATCTTGCGGTAGAGCCCCGTGTCGGCGCCCTCCCAGGCGTCGAGGCTGCGCGCGTCGGCGTCGGTGATGTCGTAGAGACCGACGAACACGTGCTGCCCGGGCGCCTGGACAAGGGTCGCCAGCGCGCCTTCCCAGCCGAGGTCCTCGCCGCCGAAGGTCAGCCGCCAGCCCTCGATCCAACCGGTGCCGCAACCGGGGCTGTGCGGGCAGCGCTCCCTCATCTGCTCGGGATCGAGGTTGCTGCCGTACGCGGCGTAGAGCGCCATGACGGCGACGATAGCCAAGGCCGGGGTGCGCATCGGGGATGATGGGCACGTGACGCGCATCGCCATCGTCGGAGGAGGGCCGGCCGGCTACGAGGCAGCGCTGGTTGCCGTCGAGCTCGGGGCCGAGGTGACCGTGGTGGACCGCGACGGCATCGGCGGGCAGTGCGTGCTCGCGGACTGCGTCCCGTCCAAGACCCTGATCGCCACCAGCGACGCCATGACCTCGCTGTCGCACGCCGACCGCGTCGGCGTGTACTGCACGGGCGAGGTCGGCGTGGCGGTCGCTGAGGTGCATGCGCGTGTCAAGGCACTCGCCCTTGCCCAGTCGGTCGACATCGCCTTGCGGCTCGGCCGCGAAGGCGTCCGGATCCTGGCCGGCAGCGCCCGCCTCGCTGGCGCCGGCTGCGTCGAGGTCACCGTCGATGGCCAGCCGGAGGTGTTGGGCGCCGACGTCGTGCTGCTCGCGACCGGGGCCCACCCGCGCGTTCTGCCAGGGGCCGAACCGGACGGCGAGCGGATCCTGGACTGGCGCCAGCTCTACGACCTGCCGTGCCTGCCGGAGCGGCTCGTCGTGGTGGGCTCGGGTGTGACGGGTGCGGAGTTCGCAGCCGCCTACCTTGCGATGGGTTCGCAGGTCACCCTCGTGTCCAGCCGTGAAAGGGTGCTGCCCAGCGAGGACGCCGACGCAGCAGAGGTCCTGCAGCAGGTCTTCCAGCGCCGCGGGATGCGGGTCCATCGAGGGCGGGCGGCGGGTGTCACGCGGTCCGGTGACGGGGTCGTCGTGACGCTGACCGACGGCACCACGGTCGAGGGTTCCCACGTCCTCATGACCGTCGGCTCGGTGCCCAACACCGAGGGCATGGGCCTGCAGGAGGCCGGTGTCACCCTGGATGCCGGCGGCTTCGTCAAGGTGGATCGGGTCTCGCGTACCACGGCTCCCGGCGTCTACGCGGCCGGCGACTGTACCGGGGTGCTCATGCTCGCGTCCGTGGCCGCGATGCAGGGACGCATCGCCATGTGGCACGCGCTCGGCGAGGCGGTCGCTCCGCTGGCGCTGCGGTCGGTCTCCTCCAACGTCTTCACCGATCCCGAGGTCGCTTCAGTCGGGGTGACGCAGGCACAGGTCGACTCGGGCGTGGTGGCTGCCAACGTCCTGAAGCTGCCGCTGGCCACCAACGCCCGGGCCAAGATGGAGGGCATCACCGATGGGTTCGTGAAGCTGTTCTGCACCCCCGGGTCTGGGTCGGTGCTCGGTGGGGTCGTCGTAGCGCCGCACGCCAGCGAGCTGATCTTGTCGGTGTCGCTGGCCGTGCACAACGGGCTCACCGTCGACCAGGTGGCCCACACGTTCTCGATCTACCCGTCGTTGTCAGGCTCGCTGACCGAGGCGGCCCGCCAGCTCATGCTGCACCAACCCTGACCC
>JANLPD010000169.1:0-1771 GCA_031367045.1 Frankiales bacterium
CCTCACCCAAGCCCACGCCCTGGGCCTGCCCGGGCTGCTCGGCCCAGCTGGTCGGCCGCGGGACCTGGCGCTGGCGTTGATCGTGGCCCGGGTCTGCGAACCAGCCAGCAAGCTCGCGACCACCCGCTGGTGGGCCGACACCACCCTGGCCCACGACCTCGGGATCGCTGATGCCAGCACCGATGAGGTCTATGCCGCGCTGGATTGGCTGGTCGGTCAGCAAAACAACATCGAGGCCAAACTCGCGCGCAAGCACCTGACCGGCGCGGCCAACCCCGACCGGCTTGCGCTGTTCGACCTGTCGAGCTCGTGGATGACCGGCCGGTGCTGCCCACTCGCGGCGCGGGGCTACTCCCGCGATGGCAAGAAGGGACTGCCGCAGATCGAGTACGGACTGCTCACCGACCCCGACGGGCGGCCGGTCGCGGTCCGGGTGCTGGCCGGCAACACCGCCGACCCGGCCGCGTTCAGCTTGATCGCCACCGAGGTCCGCAGCAAGTTCAAGCTCCGCGACATGGTGCTGGTCGGCGACCGCGGGATGATCACCAGCGCCCGGATCGAGCAGTTGCGTGAGCTCGGCGGCCTCGGCTGGGTCACCGCCCTGCGGGCCACCGCCATCGCCGCGCTGGCCGCCGATGACGGGCCACTACAGATGTCGCTGTTCGACCAGACCAACCTGGCTGAGATCACCCACCCGGACTACCCCGGGGAACGGCTGATCGCCTGCCGCAACCCCGCCCTGGCCACCGAACGGGCCCGGAAACGCCTGGCGTTGCTAGACGCCACCGACCTTGAGCTCACCACCATCGCCGCCGCCGTGCAGGCCGGCCGGCTCACCGGTGCCGGGAAGATCGGGATCCGGATCGGCAAGGTCATCGGCCGGTACAAGATGGCCAAGCACTACCACCTCGACATCACCGACACCACGTTCGGCTTCGTCCGCGACCAGATCGCGATCGACACCGAGGCGGCCCTGGACGGGCTCTACGTCATCCGGACCAGCGTCGGCGCCGAGCAGATGAACGCCGGTAAGGTCGTGGCGACCTACAAGAGCCTGGCCCGCGTCGAACGCGACTTCCGCTCCCTCAAAAGCATCGATCTGGACCTCCGCCCGATCCACCACTACACCGAAACCCGGGTCCGGGCCCACGTGCTGCTCTGCACCCTGGCCGCCTACCTCGTCTGGCACCTCCGCCAAGCCTGGGCGCCACTGACGTTCACCGACCAGTACCGGCCAGAACCCACCGATCCAGTCGCACCAGCCCGCCGGTCGGCCGCAGCCGACCGCAAAGCCACCACCAAAACCACCACTGACGACCTCCCGGCCCGCAGTTTCACCAGCCTGCTCGACCACCTCGCGACCCTGACCCGCAACCAGATCCGGTTCCTCACCGTCGATGACCAGCCCATCATCGACCAGCTCGCGCTGCCCACCCCCACCCAACGCCGCGCCTTCGAACTCCTCGCCCACCCCATCCCACTCACCATCACGTAGACACCACACCCACCACCCGCAAGAACAAAAGCCCAGGTCAGCGAGCTACCACCCGCCGAAGATCACTGAACTTCGGGCTAGCGGGGCGGATACCAGGCATGCTCCAGGCATGTCCGACCTGACCCGCGTGCTGTCCGAGTGGTACGCCGGGGCCGCCCGTGAGCTGCCCTGGCGCCGTCCCGGCACCACGCCGTACGCCGTGCTGGTCAGCGAGGTGATGTTGCAGCAAACCCAGGTGTCGCGCGTCGTCCCGGTGTACGAGGCGTGGCTCGCCCG
>JANLPD010000173.1:0-2460 GCA_031367045.1 Frankiales bacterium
CCAGTGAGGGCGCGGCGAACTGTCGTGAGGGAGGGCAAAGACATCGGGTCCAGGCCTTTCAGGGCCAGACAGGACCGACCGGTTTCGGGAGCCTGGCGGGGTCCGCGAGCGGACCTCCATGGCTTTGCGTCCCCGTCTCACGACGGGTTTGCCTTTTTCGACCGGTCCCGTGCCAACGGGGGGTGTTGTCACAGACAGTGTTCGACCCGAGCGGGAGCTGGTTGCATAGTCCGAACGGGTGATAGGGCTACTGAAGATGGCCGAACAGGTGGTTAGTCCGTTTCGCCTAACCTATTGCTGCGTATTTAAGACTTATTATCCGGCCCGCTGGCAGATCTCAGCGGCGAAGCCCGGCCCGTTGCGTGGTGTCACGCAGGGTGAACAGAACTCGCCAACCCGTGGCGCCACCCCGTGGCGCGTTGGCCACGATGGACCAGGTGCGCGGCGGCCGTGCTTGCATCCCGCCATGGACCAAGCGGTGAGGACCGGCTCGACGCGGCCGAAGGCCCTGCTGGCCACCGTGGCGGCCGGCGTGCTGGTGACCCTGCTGCTGCCGGGGTCGCGTCGACCCCTGTGGTTGGACGAGTCGGCGAGCGCGACGCTTGCAGCACTGCCCGAGCGAAGCTTTTGGCAGGTGGCGCTTGACCGTGAGGGAAACGGCATCGCACACACGCTGCTGTTGCGCGGTTGGCGCCACGTCGCCCCCGGCGACCTCGGGCTGCGGGTGCCGTCCCTCGTGCTTGCGGCGCTGTCCGTCGTACTGCTTGTGCTGCTGGCCGAACGCCTCCTCGGCCGCCGGGCCGCCATGCTCAGCGTCCCGCTGCTCGTGGGCAACCCGGTGTACGTGCGCTACGCCGTGGAGGCCCGGACCTACGCGCTCGTGCTCGTTGTGGCGTGCACCAGCGGGCTCCTGCTGCTGCGCGCAGTGCGCCGCCCAACGACGACCTCCTGGGTGGTCTACGGGCTGGTCACGGGACTCGGCGTCTACGCCCACTACTTCGTCCTGCTGCTCCCTCTTGCCCACCTGTGCGCCGTCCTGCTCCGCCGACCCGACGGACCCGGATCCGGGCCTCGGCTGCTGGCGCACCTCGTTCCCGGCGGGGTCGCCTTCATCGTCGCCGCGGCCGGCCTGCTGCGCCTCGCCGGCGCGGGTGGTGCTGGCGGCGTTGGCTACCTGCAGGGCTCACCGTTCGCGCGCCTGGTCGTGACGGCTACGGCCCTGCTCCTGCCGCTGGCCGGTGTCGTTCTTGCTGTGGCGCTCAACCGGAGAGCCAGATCGGGTCGCCCCGTCCCGTTGCGCGTCAGCGAGCCCGCGTGGTCCTGGGTGCTTCTCGTCTGCTGGTTGGTCGTGCCGTTGGCCGCTGCTGTCGTGGTCTCGCTCGTGTCCACCCCGCTGCTCGCTCCTCGCTACCTCATCATCTGCCTTCCGCCCGCGGTGCTGCTGCTCGCCGGCGTTCTGGCGCGGTTGGGCTCCCGCACCGCGACGGCGATCGCCGGCGTGGCTGCTGTCGTCGGGGTGTTGCTCGGAAGCGCCTACGTCGACCGTCAGAGCGAGGACTGGCCGAGTGCCGCGCGAACCATCCAGACGGCCGCCGCACCGGGTGACGGCGTTCTGTTCCTCGCCCCCTACGTCCGAATCCCGTTCGCGCGCTACTGGGACGGGGCGGCCGCCGAGCGGGCCGGCATCGTGCCAGTCCTGCCCAGTTTGGGGTGGCGGGACGACCCTTCGCCGCTGTTCTCCGTACAGCCACTGCGGGGAGACAGCGTGGCCGCGGCCGTGGCCGGGTTGCCCAGGGTCTGGGTGGTGGTGAGCCACGTGCAGCTGTACGGCGGCGCCGATCCCATCTACGAGGCTGACCAGGCTGCGCTGCGGGCCACCTTTGTCCTCACGGTGACCCAGCCTTACCATGGCGTACTAGTCCAACGGTGGGATCGTCGCTAGTCCACGAGGAGAACGACGGGTATGTCCGGGTCCCGCCGTCTGACCGCTGGTGCGCAGCGTGATGGGGCAGTCATCTCGACGGGCGCAGCCCGCTCAGTGCGCTGTCTCGGACGTCGTGCTCTCCTGGTCCTGACGATGGTGGTCAGCGTGCTCGTTGGCGCTCCGCCGGTAGCCATGGCAATGGTCAGTCCGGCCGGGGTGGCCACGCCAGTTGTCTCCGGCGCCTACGTCGGCGGCATCAATGTGGCCCAGCTGGCAGCCTTTGGGGCGTGGCGGGGGCGCGGGGTGGAGAGGACCAACGACTTCCTGCCCGCAGACTCGTGGAGCGCGATCGAAGGACCGTCCTGGTTCCTGGACACCTGGAGCAAGGTGGCCGCCCCCATGGTGCTGGGGGTGCCACTGCTGCCGGGCGACGGCTCCACGCTCGCTGCCGGTGCCACCGGGGCGTACGACGCCCACTTCCGCACACTGGCCACCCGGCTGGTCGCGTCCGGCCAGGCCGACGCCACGCTCCGTCT
>JANLPD010000181.1:0-10816 GCA_031367045.1 Frankiales bacterium
ACCTCGGTGATGGTCCCCCAGGCCTGGCACTCGGGGCACTGGCCGAGCCACTTGGCCACGACGAGGCCGCACTCCGCGCAGCGGTGCGCGGGACGGTCCTTGGGTGCGGGGCGGGCCATGAGGCGGACGCTAACCGCGGGCACCGACACCACAGGTCCGGCTCGCCGGACCTGTGGCCCTACTCCGCGACGGTGACCGTGCTGGGTTGCGCGGTCGCCCGCGGAGCGGGGGAGTTTCCCACCGCGACCGGGACCTGCACGTCCTGGCTGCCGTTGTCGCGGAAAACGAAGGTGACGGTCAGGTAGCTCCCTGAGCGGAGCGGCGCCGTGAAGCCGCGCAGCACCGCGCTCGCGTCCGCGGTCACCCCGGCGGTGGGCACCACTACGGAGTCGGCCGGCAGGTTGCGGTCGACGAGCGCGACCGACGTCGTTCCCGTGCTGCGGATCGCAGTAAGGACGTCGCCTGTCTTGCCGAGGTTGGCGACGGTGAAGACCAGCTTGGCGTCCGACCCGGCCGGGTAGGACTCGCCGTCCGGCGGCGGCAGGATCGACACGGCGCGCAGCGCCAGCTCGTTGACCGTCGCGTTGGCAGCGTCGGCCAGGTTGCGTGGCTGGTAGGTCTGCGGCTCGGTAGGGCCGCCGCAGGCGGTGAGGCCGACGATGGCCACGGGAACGACGAAGGCCAGGCAGGCGGCCCTTCGGTGGTGCAGCGCGCTCACGATCGGTCCTTCTTCGAGGCGAGGACGGGCAGGTCGGCGGCGATGTCTGAAGGTGTTGAGCCGCCGGGGTAGACCACGGGGAGGCGGTCAGAGGTGTCGTACGCGAAGATCACGTCCGAGTGGGTGACAGCGTAGCCAAGTGGCCCGAAGTGCTTGTGCGCAGGGACGCCTGACCGCTCCGGGTGGGCATTGGGCTGGCCCTTCAGCGTCGGTTGCGGGCCGGCGAGCTCCGAGACGGCGCCAGCGGTCTTGACCGCCGCCGCGACCTCCGCAGGCGTGCCCGTCAAGCCGATGAAGGACGTCGACCACTGGTCCAGGAAGCGCCGGATCAGTGGGCCGGTGTCCCGCTTGGGGTCGGTGCTGACGAAGACGACCCGCACTTCGTCGCGGATCGATGCGGGCTGACGACGGATCGCGGCCTGCAGGTCGGCCATCGCGGTCGGGCACTCGTCGGGGCAGTTGACGTAGCCGAAGTACAGGAAGGTCGGCCGGCCCCCGGTTCGCGCGGCAAAGTCGTAACGCCGGCCGTCCGTGTCGGTAAGCACGAACGACGGTCGGGTGATGCCGCCGACGGGCTCCGGCCCGTGGTAGCCGCTGGTCACGTTCGCGCGCGCCGTCGTCGGTGCCGTACCCGCTGAGCAAGCCGTCAGCGCGACACCTGCCGCGACGAGGGCCAGCCCGGCTCGAGACATTCTCACGCAGCCATCCTGCAACACTCACCGGAGTGACGTGCCCCGGGCCACCAACAGCGCAACATCGACCACGGCAACGACGATGGCGGCCAGGAACGCCGCGCGCGACCCCGGACGCCGGCCGAGCAGCAGCCCGGTCC
Source organism: Frankiales bacterium (assembly GCA_031367045.1). Classification (GTDB taxonomy): domain Bacteria; phylum Actinomycetota; class Actinomycetes; order Mycobacteriales; family SCTD01; genus JANLPD01. The sequence continues at coordinate 1,551 of JANLPD010000181.1, forward strand.
CGGTGACGCCCGCGGCCACCCCCACGACGGCGATCACCACCGGCCCGGGATGCCCGGGCCCGAGCGCGAGCACCAGCGTGGCGGCGAGCAGCAGGACGGCGGCCACGACCGTCGAGGTGCTTCGTCCCAAGCGGTGTGGGAGCCCGCGCACCCCCGTGGCAGCGTCGTCGTCAAGGTCCGGCAGCACGTTCACCAGGTGCGCGCCCACGCCGAGCAGCGCCCCCGCCGTGGTCGCCCAGGCCGGCGCGAAGCCGCTTCCCGCCGACAGGGTGACGATGCTCGGCACCAGCCCGAAGGACACGGCGTACGGCGCGAAGCTGGCCACCGAGGACTTCAGCCCCAGGTTGTACGCCGCTGCCGACGAGACGGCAACGAGGTGCACGAGCCCGGCGGCCAGGCCCATCGCGAGCGACAGCGGGACACACAGGATGGCCGCAAGAAGTGCCGCGCGCCCGACGGTGGAGGCGGCGACCGATCCCTGTACGACCGGCTTGTCGGCGCGGTGCGACACCCGGTCCCGGTCTCGGTCCAGCCAGTCGTTGGTCCAGCCTGTCGTGAGCTGGCCTGACAGGAAGGCCGCGGCGACCCAGGGCGTCCGCGCGCCGGCCGCGTGGGCCAGTGCGGTGGCCATCGCGGTGACCGCTGCGGTGGGCTCGGGGTGGCACGCCTTCACGAGCGCGCGGGCCCCGGACATGAGCCCATCGTCGCAGGGGAGGAACCTGTGGGTCGATGGCGACGCCGTGACAGGTCGGAGGGGAGGAAGTTCGTGCAGGTGACCAGCCCGGTGCGGAGCAGGAACGCCCCCGAGCAGTACGACGACTTGGCCGCGTCCTGGTGGGAGGCCCGCGGGCCCTTTGCCATGCTCCACTGGATCGCTGCGGCGCGGGCGCGGCTCGTGCCGCGAGCCAGCCGGGAGGGCAGCGTCCTGCTTGACATCGCCTGCGGCGGGGGCCTTCTCGGCCCGCACGTGGCGTCTCTCGGGCACCGCCACATTGGCGTGGACCTGTCCTCGACGGCGGTGCCGCTGGCCCGCGCGCACGGTGTCGAGGCGGTGCGCGGCGACGCGCAGCGGCTGCCGTTCGGGACCGCCACCGCCGACGTCGTCGTGGCCGGGGAGGTCCTCGAGCACGTCCTCGACCTCGCGTCGACCGTGCGGGAGGCCTGTCGTGTGCTGCGCCCGGGCGGCACGCTGGTGATCGACACGATCGCCGCGACGCTGTGGGGGCGCTTCTCCGCCATCACCGTCGGCGAGCGGATCCCCGCTGGACCGCCCAGGCGGCTGCACGACCACCACCTTTTCGTTGACCGCGACCGGCTGGTGCGGCTCGCGGCGGCGGAGGGCGTCGGGCTGGTGCTCGTCGGGCTGCGGCCGAGCGCCCTCGACTACCTCGCGTGGTTGGTGGGCAGGCGTCCGGACGTGCGCATGCTGTCGACCCGGATGACCGCTGGGCTGTTCCAGGCGCACGGGACAAAGGGGACACCGTGAGCGCACAGGTCACCGGCGTGGGGCATGCGGTCCCGGCGCCGATCCGTCAGCAGGAGCTCTGGGACGGCTTCTTCAAGAACCACTACGCCGACGCCCGGGTCGCGCGCACTGCTTGGGAGCACAGCGGCATCCAGACGCGCCGCGCTGCCGTCGACCCCACGCAGGAGGACATCTCGGGCTGGGGCACGGGCGACCGGATGCGCCGCTTCGTGCAGGAGGCGATGCCCTTGGGCAAGGAGGCGATCGGCGGTGCGCTGGACGACGCGGCCCTCGACCCCGCCGACGTCGGACTGCTCGCTGTCGTTACCTGCACCGGCTACGCCACCCCTGGGCTCGACATCCTGCTCGCCCGGGACCTGGGCATGCCCGACAGCACCCAGCGCCTGCACATCGGCCACATGGGGTGCTACGCCGCGATCCCGGGTCTCGGCGCCGTCAGCGACTTCACAACAGCCCGGTCGAGGCCCTCGGTGCTGCTGTGCCTGGAGCTTCCCTCGCTGCACGTGCAGCCCGCGACGCCGAGCGCGCGAAGCACTGAGCCGACGGGCGAGGACCTGCAGCAGATGGTCGCCCATGCGCTGTTCAGCGATGCCGCGGCCGCGGTCGTCCTTCAGCCCGTCGGCCCCGGCCTGGAGGTCGTCGACGTCATCGCCAAGACCGACACCACGACCGCCGACCACATGACCTGGGACGTGACCGACCTCGGCTTCAAGATGGGGTTGTCCCCCCGGGTCCCGGACGTCCTGGCGCTGCACGCGCGTCCGGTCGTGGAGCAGTTGCTCAATGCCCATGGGCTGACGGTGCCGGACGTCAGGGGCTGGGCCGTGCATCCCGGCGGACGCCGCATCGTCGAGGTCGTCGGCGAGGCGCTCGCGCTCACCAAGGAGCAACTGGCGCCGTCGTACGACGTGCTCCGCGACGTTGGCAACTGCTCATCGGCAACGGTGCTCCTTGTGCTGGAACGGCTCCGCGCGCAAACCCGACTGGAGCGCGGCGATGCGGTCGTGGCGATGGCGTTCGGGCCCGGCCTGACGCTCTGCGCCGCCCTCCTTCGGCAAACCTGACATGCACACCATGTGCGCCTGGTCAAGGGGCCGACAAGCCTTCTGACCTGCGACGACGACCCTGGGGCAGCCATCACAGCGTGTTATCCTGGGTGCCGGCGAAGGGGTTTAACACACATGTCGTTCGAGGTCGGCGAGACGGTCGTCTACCCCCACCACGGGGCTGCTCTGATCGAGGCCATCGAGGTCCGCACCGTCAATGGCGCGGACCGCACCTACCTGGTTCTGAAGATCGCTCAGGGTGATCTGACGGTCCGCGTGCCTGCGGACAATGCCGAGATCGTCGGTGTCCGGGACGTCGTCGGCCAAGCCGGTCTCGACAAGGTCTTCGAAGTGTTGCGCGCGCCCGCCGTCGAAGAGCCGACCAACTGGTCGCGCCGCTACAAGGCCAACCTTGAAAAGCTTGCCTCCGGCGACATCAACAAGGTCGGCGAGGTCGTTCGTGACCTCTGGCGCCGCGACAAGGAGCGGGGCCTGTCGGCCGGCGAGAAGCGGATGTTGTCCAAGGCCCGCCAGATCCTGGTTTCCGAGCTGGCGCTCGCCGAGGGCACAAACGAGGACAAGGCAGAGGCCATCCTCGACGAGGTCCTGGCTTCTTAGGCACTCCTGCCGGCAGCCCTGCCTGCCGATAGGGCGAGGGTGACCACCAGGGGCTTGTCAGGTTCTCGTGCCCGACGGGCTCCCAGCTCGGTCCTTGAGGTGCTTCGGCTGCTCGTCGTCGTGTTCTTCGCCGGTGCCGGCTTCCAGGTCGGCTCGGCGTTTGCACACCGCCCGGTTCTCGGCGCGCTCAACGGCACTGCGGTGGGCGTCGTCCTGGGCTCGGGAATCGGCTACGTGCTGGGTGGCATCCTCGGCCGGACGGCCACCTCGACCGCCGACATCGCTCAGCACTCGCTGCGTGACGTCTCCGCGGACACGCTCGTCGCCGGGTCGCTGGGCAGCATCGGGGGCGTCCTGCTCGGCGCCGGCATCGCCTGGCCGGTCTTCTTCCTCCCACAGGCCTATCTGGCGTTCCCGCTGTTTGGCTTCGTCGTCGTCGTGCTGGGATATCTGGGCTTCCAGGTTGGTGCGAGTAAGCGCGACGACGTGCTGGCGCTGTTTGGCGAGCGCGCCGGCCTCTCCCCCCGACTCGCGCCGACAGCGTCCCTGGACCGGGTGGTGGACACCTCGATCGCCATCGACGGCCGGGTCCTTAACGTCGTGCGGGCCGGCTTCCTGCACGGGCTGTTCCTCGTGCCCTCGCCCGTTCTCACCGAGCTGCAGGGCCTCGCCGACGCCGGCGACGACGTCCGCCGCGCCAAGGGCCGTCGCGGCCTGGAGGTGCTCGAGGCGCTCAAGCGTGAGCCGGGCGTGCACGTCGAGGTGCTCGACCTCGACGTGCCCGGCGTGCCTGAGGTGGACGCCAAGCTGGTCCGCATCTGCTTGGACCGATCCTGCGCGCTGCTCACCCTCGACACCAACCTGGCCAAGGCCGCCGCGCTGGCTGGGGTCAGGGTGATGAACCTGCACGCCCTCGCGCTCTCGCTCCGGCCCCCGGTGGCTGCCGGTGATGACGTCGTCGTGCTCCTGCTGAAGGCCGGCAAGGAGGCCGGCCAGGCGGTCGGCTACCTCGACGACGGGTCCATGGTCGTCGTCGCGGGCGGCCGGGAGCGGCTGGGGACCGACGTGCCGGTCCGCGTCACCTCGGTGCTCACCACCGCCAACGGGCGGCTCGTCTTCGGCCGGCCCGCCGACGAGGGCGACGTCCCGGCCGCCCGCCCGCTGCCCCGGCCGGGAGCGCGCGTCGGCGGGCACCCCTCGCCGGCGGCCAGGTCTGCTCGCCGCAGCTCCTGACCCGCTTGCCGCCGCTTCCTCGTCCGTCCCGGGCGTGACAGCCTCAGCCGCATGAGTTTCGGCCGCAGGACCGTCGGTGTCCTGGTGCCCGCAGCGGGACGTGGCGTCCGGCTCGGGGGCGACGTCCCGAAGGCCCTGGCCGAGCTTGCGGGGGAGCCGCTGCTCGTGCACGCCGTCCGGGGGCTGCGCGCGGCGCCATCGGTCGGGCCCGTGGTGGTCGCCGCGCCGCTGCAGGAGGTCGAGGCGGTGCGAGCTCTGCTCTCGGCGTACGACGTGGTCGTGGTGGCGGGGGGCGCCACCCGGCAGGACTCGGTGGGGCTCGCCCTCGCCAGGTTGCCGGCCGAGGTGCGCCTCGTCCTCGTTCACGACGCGGCCCGATGCCTCACCCCCACAACGGTCGTCGAGGCGGTCGTGCAGGCGCTGTGTGACGGCGCCCAGGCCGTGGTCCCGGTCCTGCCGCTCGTCGACACGCTCAAGAGGGTCGACCCGGCCGGCGTCGTCGTGGAGACGGTCGACCGGTCTGAGCTGCGCAGCGTTCAGACGCCGCAGGGGTTCGTCCGGGAGGTGCTCGAGCGGGCCCACGCAGCCGGTCTCGACGCGCACACCGATGATGCGGGCATGGTGGAGCACCTGGGGGTGCCGGTGTGGACGGTGCCCGGCAGCGAGGAGGCGTTCAAGGTGACCCGTCCCCAGGACCTGTTGCTGGCCGAGGCCGTGCTCGCGGCGCGCGCGTGAGGACGGGTATCGGCGTCGACGTGCACCCGGTCGAGGCGGGCCGGGACTGCTGGGTCGCGGGGCTCCGGTGGCCGGGGGAGGACGGCTGCGCCGGGCACTCCGACGGCGATGTCGCCGCCCACGCCGTCTGCGACGCACTGCTGTCTGCGGCCGGGCTGGGCGACCTGGGTGCGGTGTTCGGGACAGACCGGCCGCAATGGTCGGGGGCCTCCGGGGTGGCCTTGCTCGCCGAGGTGCTCCGGCTGCTGCACGAGGCAGGCTGGGACGTCGGCAACGTGGCGGTCCAGGTCGTCGGCAACCGGCCGAAGATCGGGCCGCGCCGGATCGAGGCCGAGGCGGCGCTATCCACTGCCCTTGGCGGGGCCGCCGTCTCGGTGGCCGCCACGACGACCGACGGGCTAGGTCTCACCGGCCGCGGCGAAGGCCGGGCGGCGATCGCCACCGCCCTTGTCCTGCCGCAGCCCTCGCAGCCCTCGCAGCCCTCGCAGCCCCCGCATGATCAGGGCCGGTGATCACGGATAGGGACTGCTTGGCGGCCGTGATCATCGGCCCTGATCATGCAGCGGCGGGTTCGTCGCGGCGCCCGGGGAGGGACCGCCTGGAGTTGACCTCGCCCTGACCGCTCCCGCTGCCCCTTGACCGCGTCCGCTGCGCTCTGCGCCCTGACTGGGCCCGGCTAGCCTGGGGCGCGTGAGCCTGCGCCTGTACGACACCCGCACGCGGAGCACGCGCCCCCTCGACCGGCTCGCGGCGGGTCGCGTCGGGATCTACGTCTGCGGCCCGACCGTCCAGGCGGCGCCGCACGTCGGCCACCTGCGCAGCGCCGTCGCGCTCGACGTGCTGCACCGCTGGTTGCTGGCTTCGGGCGACGAGGTCGTCTTCGTGCGCAACGTCACCGATGTCGACGACAAGATCATCCACGATGCTGCTCACGAGGACGAGCCCTGGTGGGCGCTGGCCACCCGTCAGGCCAGGGCCTTCACCCAGGCGTACGACGCGGTGCAGGTGCTCCCGCCGACCGCCGAGCCGCGCGTCACGGGGCACGTCCCTCAGATCGTCGCCCTTATCGGGCAGATCGTCGCCCGCGGGGGCGCCTACGAGTCGGGGGGCGACGTCTACCTGGCGGTGCGCAGCGTCGAGGGCTACGGCAGCCTGTCCGGCCAGGACCCGGACCAGCTCCGGGTGACCGACAAGACGGTGGCCCACGGGCACACCGGCGAGAAGCGCGACCCGCTGGACTTCGCGCTGTGGAAGGCTGCCAAGGAGGGCGAGCCGTCCTGGCCCTCCCCGTGGGGGCCGGGCCGCCCCGGTTGGCACATCGAGTGCAGCGCCATGGCCGTCGAGCACCTCGGCGAGGAGTTCGACGTCCACGCCGGGGGTGTCGACCTCGTCTTCCCGCACCACGAGAACGAGCTGGCCCAGTCCACCGCGGCCGGCCATCGCTTTGCCCGGCACTGGCTGCACCACGGCCTCGTCGTGCTGGCGGGCGGCGAGAAGATGAGCAAGAGTTTGGGCAACAGCAATGTCGTCGCCGACGTGCTCACCACGGTCAAGCCGGTCGTGCTCCGCTATGCCCTCGGGGCGGCCCACTATCGCTCCTCGATCGAGTGGTCGGGCCAGTCGCTGGCCGAGGCAGAGGCCGCCTACGCGCGGATCGAGACCTTCGTCCGCACTGCCACCGAGGCGATCGGCGACACCCCTGTCGACGAGGCGCTGAGCAAGGCCAGCTGGGAGGAGTTTGCCGCCCAGCTCGACGACGACCTCGGCGTCCCGCAGGCGCTCGCGGTGGTCCACGCCGCGGTCCGCAGCGGCAACGCCCTGCTCGCAGAGCGCGAGCTGCCAGCCCTGGCCGCCACGCTGTCCGACGTACGCCGGATGCTGCAGGTCCTTTGTCTTGACCCCCTCTCGCAGTGGCCCTCGGCGGCGGGAGGCGACCTGGCGCCCGTCGTCGACGCGTTGGTGCAGATCGCGGTGGAGGCCCGGGCCGGCGCGCGGGCCCGTAAGGACTGGGCCGCCGCGGACGCTGTGCGAGATCGGCTGGCTACCAGCGGCATTGTGCTCGAGGACACCGCCGACGGTGTGCGATGGAGGTTGGCGTGACCGGCAAGCCGCGCAGCAGCGGGATCGCCAAAGGCGGCCAGGGCGGGCGGGCCGGCAAGGCTGGTTCGCACCGCAAGGGCGCCCCCGTCGGGTCGGGCGGACAAGGCAAGAAGAAGCTCGAGGGCCGCGGGCCGACCCCGAAGGCGACCGAGCGCCCGCACCACCCGGCGGCCCGCCGGGCGCGAGCGGCCGAGAAGCGGGCGACCTCCACGAGCGCCAACCCGGGCTCGGGCGACCGGACCCCTGAGCGGGCCCGCGGGTCGCGCAAAGGCGCCGATGTCCCGGAGACCGTGCTCGGCCGCAACCCGGTCGTGGAGGCGCTGCGCGCCAAGGTGCCGGCGACGGCGCTCTACGTCGCGCTCGGCCTGGATGCTGACGAGCGGGTGAGCGAGTCGGTGTCGATCGCGGCCAAGGCCGGGATCGCTTTGATGGAGATCACCCGCGCCGAGATGGACCGCATGACGGGCCGGGCCCTGCATCAGGGTCTTGCCCTCGTCGTGCCGCCCTACCTCTACGCCCATCCCGAGGACCTGCTCAAAGCCGCGCTGAAGGCGTCGGGGCCCTTGCTGGTAGCCCTGGACGGCGTCACGGACCCGCGCAACCTAGGTGCGGTAGTCCGCTCCGCCGCGGCGTTCGGCGCCCAGGGAGTCCTGGTCCCGGAGCGCCGGGCGGCCGGCATGACGGCCTCGGCCTGGCGCACTTCCGCGGGCGCCGCCGCTCGCCTCCCGGTGGCGCGCTGCACCAACCTGACTCGCACGCTCAAGGAGTACCGCGAGGCTGGCCTGTTCGTCGTCGGCCTGGCTGGCGACGGCTCCGTCGCGCTGGACGACCTACAGCTGGCCACCGAGCCGCTCGTGCTGGTCGTGGGCGGAGAGGGCGCGGGCCTGTCGCGCCTGGTGGCCCAGACCTGCGATGTCACCGTCTCGATCCCTATGGCGGCGGGTACCGAGTCGCTCAACGCCGGGATCGCCGCGGCGGTGGTGCTGGCCGAGGTAGCCCGGCGGCGGCGCCTCGCTTGAGGTTCTCGCGTCACCTCCTCTCGCCCCGCTCGTTGGTGGGGCAACTGCAGACCGCTCGTCGCTGAGCAGCCTCTTGGTGTTGTTGACATACGTACACGGACGCGTTATTGCCCCTACCCCCGGGTGACGCATCGTCGACGAAGGGCCCCGCCTTGCGCCTTCTCCGCGAATGCGCTCCTGATCTGGCCACCTCCGATCTGGCCGCCTCCGATCTACCCCCCGCCCAGCCAGCCACCCGCACCCGCGCGCTGAAGGCCGTGCCCCCGGTCGAGGTAGCCGGTCCCGGTGCGCCCGTCCCAGCGGCGTCGTTCGTCGATGGAATCGCCACCATCGGCTCGCCGCTGGTCACCGGGCTGGACAGTCAGGTCCACAGCAGCCTGTGCACCCCTGCGGGGGCCACGCAAGACCGCTGGCGCAGCGGCGATGGCCGCACGGACGACGAGCTCGTCATGGCTGCGCGCGCCGGAGAAGACGCTGCCCTGTGCGAGCTCCTGACGAAGTACCGCTCCTTTGCCCGGGTGAAGTCCCGCAGCTACTTCCTGGTCGGCGCCGACCGCGAGGACATCGTCCAGGAAGGCATGATCGGCCTCTACAAGGCGATTCGCGATTTCAACCCGGACCTGCAGAGCAGCTTCCGCGTTTTTGCCGAGCTCTGCGTGACCCGCCAGATCATCACCGCGATCAAGACCGCGACACGCCAGAAGCACGGTCCCCTCAACAACTACGTCAGCTTCAACCGGCCGCTTGGCAGCGACGACGATGGCGAGCGCGTTCTGGGCGACCTCATCGCGACGGTGGCCATCAGCGACCCGGCCGATCTGGTCATCTCCGCGGAGCGGATCCGCGACCTGCAGACCCACTTCGACCAGGTGCTGTCCGACCTCGAGGCCGAGGTACTTCGCCTCTACGTCGCGGGCAAGAGCTACCAGGAGATCGCCGAGCGGCTCCAGCGCCACGTGAAGTCGATCGACAACGCGCTGCAGCGGATCAAGCGCAAGCTCGAGGGCCACCTGAACGCCCGCTCCGTCG
>JANLPD010000208.1:0-3140 GCA_031367045.1 Frankiales bacterium
CCAGCGACCTGTGGAAGCCAGGGTAGCTACCACCACAGCTGGTCGTCCTGCCGGTCGTTGCGGGGCGACATTGCGTGCCTCAGGCAGGCGCGGGGCGCAGCACCTCGCTAGTGGGACGGCGAAGAGCGGTGACACCTGCGAGCAGCAGCAGCACCGCTGCGCTGGTCACCGACGTGGCCGCCGGCAGGTCATCCGGGCGTCCCACCAGCCGCAGTAAGACCCCGGCGGGCAGTGCGGCGATGACAAGCACGAGCCCCGCGGTGACCGCGACGGGGAGCCGGACCCGGCCGACGGCGAGCCCGCATAGGGGAGCTGCGAGGAGCAGCAGGTCGTAGCTCTGGTGCGGCACGGCCAGCACGACCGCGGCTGCGGCCACGGCCGCCGGCACGGCAGGAGGCGCCCCCAGGCGGCGGGCGCGCTCGAGCGCGAAGACGGCGAGGACCAGCACGCTGACGGCAGTCCCGAGCTCGAGGGCGGTGGCGGGGACGACATCGGGCAGCAGCCGGGCCAGCAGGCTGGCCGCGTCGACCCGGCGCACTCCCCCGAGCCGATCGGGAACCGAGCTCCTCGTAATGGCCAAGTTGGTGCGCAGGTCGCCCAGAAGGCGCGCAGGGCCGGCCGATGCGAGCAGAACGATCACCACGGGCAGGCTGGCGGCGGCGCACAACCCCAGCCCGCGCACAACGGTGCGCCACTGTCGTTGGGCCATCAGCAGTACGAGCAGCGGTAGCCCGAAGGGCGGCTTGGTGAGGGCGATGGCAAGCGCGATAGCGGCTGGCCAAGGACGGGTCTGCACCCCGGTGGTCGCTGACCGGGCCCCCGACCAGGCCCCCGACCAAGCCCAGGCCAGCCACGTGGCACCGCAATAGAGCAGCGTCGTCTGGCCGCTCACGAAGGTGTCGCGCCCCGGTCTGCTGGCGAGCACGACGGCTGCCACGAGCAGCACCGCGGCGGGTTCGGGTCGTCGCACGGCGGAGCGCACTGCCAGCCACGCGAGGCCGAAAAGCAACCCGACGTTGACCAACGTCCAAACGGCACCGGCCACCGGGAAGGGCATGAGGGAGAGGGCTGCTCCGAGCAGAAGGTGGTCCGGGGCGTAGAGCGGCAGCCAGTTGGTGGTCGGGTAGCGCGCCCATGTGCCCGGGACGTCGTACGGGTCGTGTCCGGACAGGAGAGCCCGGCCCGGGTAATACAAGGTGTCGCGCATGTCGCCGAGCGAGCCGTTGTCGTACACCGTGCCGGTGTGCGGCAGACCGACCGCACGCGGGACATGCCCGTCCCGTACGACGAGGGACACCGACAGGGCCAAGACGACGAGCAGCAGCGCGAGCGCACCAGCGCGCACGAGTTGTGTGCGCACGGTGCACCTCCGACCGAAAGCATTCCACATGCACCTGCTTATCCCGGGTGCCGCGCCTGGCCGGTCACACCCGGACCTTGTCGCGCAGCGACGCATACTTGGACTCGCCGATCCCGGAGACTTCCCGCAGCTGGTCCACGCTCGCGAAGCGACCGTGCTCGGTGCGCCAGTCCACGATGTGCTGGGCCAGGACCGGGCCGATGCCGGGCAGCGCGTCGAGCTCGACAGCGCTCGCCGCATTGAGGTCGACCTTGGCGCCGGCCGCGGCGGCCGAGCCAGGGACAGTGGCGGTCCCCACCGGCTGGTCGACGCCAACGAGCACCTGCTCGCCGTCGACGAGCACGCGCGCGAGGTTGAGCAGGCCGGGGTCCGCGCCGGTCAGCAAGCCACCCGCCGCACGCACCGCATCGTCGACCCGCGCGCCGGTCGGCAGCCTGACCAGCCCGGGCCTACGCACCTTGCCGGCGACCGCAACGACAACAAGGCCGCTCGGGGTGGCGCTTGCACCGGCCACCGGCCGGGTCACCGGCAATGCGGTGACCTCGACGGGGCGACCGCGCAATACCACGACGACGGCAACGACCGCAGCCAGCACGGCGACGGCGGCGAGCGCCAGCGCGCCACGACGTCCCGGCTGCCAGCGGCCGCCGCGCAGGGGGCTGGGGAGCAGCCCGGCAAGACCCGTCGGAGCCTCGTCGACGACGACAGGGGGCAACAGCGCCAATGGGCCCGGCGGACCGACCCCAGCCCCGGCCTCGGGGCAAGCATCCGGGCCGGCATCAGCATCGGGCGGCTCCGCTGGCGGCGGCACCCATCCGCGCTGGACCGCCCCGGCCATCAGCGACGCCACCCTGGCCTCCGCCACCGGCGGCCCTTCGTGCGGACGGCGCAGCAGGCTCACCCCGGCGACGCTAAGCGGGGCTGGGCCCGTCGCCACCCGTCGTCGTTCCAGGTGTGGACGGGCCGCGCGCTGTGGACGGGCCCTTCCCGGACCGGCCGCTCCCCGACGGGCCCTTCCCAGACAGGCGCCCCGCGACGTTGTCCTTGTGGCGGGCCACCACGACCACCGCGAGCAGGGCCGCCCAGATCCGGTCCTCGCGCAGGACGACGGCAACGACGAGCACCGAGGTGGCCGCGAGCATCGACGCGAGAGCGATCCAGCGGGTCACCGCCAGGACCAGGATCCAGACCAGCAGCACGACCGGCGCCCACAGCGGCTGCGAGCCCAGGATCGCCCCAGCCGCTGTCGCGACGCCCTTTCCACCGCGGCCGCGCAGGAACGGCGAGCTCACGTGACCCAGCACCGCGGCCAGCCCAGCGACCAGGCCAGCCCGGTGGTCGACCGCTCCGAAGGCCACTGCGGGTCCGACGCCCTTGGCGACGTCCAGCATCGCGACGGCGAGGCCGGTCTTGCGGCCGAGCGCACGACCAGCGTTGCTCGCGCCGGGGTTGCCTGACCCGACCCCGCGCAGGTCCACGCCCCTTCGACGGGCGACCAGGGAGGCCGGCGAAACGGCCCCGACCAGGTAGCCCGCGATCAGCGCGCCCACGGCGAGCACGGGGCTCACCTGCGTGAGACGACGACCCCGAGCAAGCCGGGGCCGACGTGGGCGCCGACGACGGCGCCGACCTCGGAGAGGTAGAGCGAACGAAGGCCGGGGACCCGCTTGCCGAGCCGCTCAGCAAGGCCGTCCGCCTTCTCCTGGGCCGCGAGATGATGGACGGCGATGTCGACCTCACCGTCCGCCGCTGCCTCGACGGCGAGGTCCTCCAGCCGGGC
>JANLPD010000274.1:0-3684 GCA_031367045.1 Frankiales bacterium
GTTCTGACGGCCGTCGCTGGACGCCGTCCGCCTAGCGGGCAACCTGCCCGCGCCGGTCGCTGGTGCGTCGTGCTCCGCCCTCCTGCTACGTCGGGACGGCATGCCGCTTCTCACGTGTGCGGCACCCCGTGAGCACCAGCGAACGAGCATCAGGAGCACTACGGCTATGCCTGCCCATCCGCACACCCGCACGTCCTCGTCCAGCCGCAGCGGTGGAGCCCAGCGCTCGCACGGCCGGCCTCAGCAGGGTCGCCGCACGTCGCGTCCCACCACCCCTGCGGTACCGGTCAGGAGCGCGCTCGAGGTCGCCCTCGACGACGCTGCCGAGCTGCCGGCGCCCGACGACGTCCCGAGCTTTGCGCAGCTCGGGCTGCCCGACCGGCTCGTCTCGGCGCTCGCTCGCCGCGACCTGCACGCTCCGTTCGCCATTCAGGTGCGCGCCATCCCGGACGCGCTCGCCGGCCGCGACGTCCTCGGGCGTGGGCAGACCGGCTCGGGCAAGACCCTTGCGTTCGGGCTTCCGCTGCTCACCCGGCTCGTCGGGGGCACCCGGGTCGGGGGTCGCCCGCGCGGCCTCGTCCTGGTCCCGACCCGCGAGCTCGCGCAGCAGGTCCATGACCAGCTCGCCCCGCTGGGCCAAGCGCTGGACCTGAAGTTATGTGCTGTCTACGGCGGCGCGTCCATGGGCCGACAGATCGACCAGCTGCGGCGCGGCGTCGACATCGTCGTCGCGACCCCCGGTCGGCTCCAGGACCTGATCGACCAGCGCGAGTGCTCGCTGGCGGAGGTGCAGGTCGCGGTCCTCGATGAGGCCGACCACATGGCCGACCTCGGCTTCATGCCCGCGGTGACCAAGCTGCTCGACATGACCCCTGCCGACGGCCAGCGGCTGCTGTTCTCCGCCACCCTCGACCGTGGAGTCGACAAGCTTGTGCACACCTACCTCCACGACCCGGCGATGCACGCCGTAGCAGCAGCCAGCGCGCCGGTCGAGGCAATGGACCACCTCGTCTTCGCGGTGCAGCACGATGCCAAGGTCGACCTTGCTGCTGAGATCGCCGCCCGACCGGGACGGACGCTGATCTTCGTTCGCACCAAGCACGGCGCTGACCGCCTGGCCACGCAGCTGCGCCGCACGGGGGTCGAGGCCGGGGCGATCCACGGCAACCTGACCCAGAACGCCCGCAAGAAGGCGCTCGACGCCTTCACTCGCGGACAGGCGCGGGTTCTCGTCGCGACCGACGTCGCGGCTCGCGGCATCCACGTCGACGATGTCGACCTGGTCGTGCACTTCGACCCGCCGGCCGACCACAAGGACTACCTGCACCGCAGTGGGCGCACGGCCCGCGCGGGTGCGCGCGGCACCGTGCTGTCGTTCGTCCTGCCGGACCAGGCCCGCGGCCACCAGCGACTGCGCGAGCTGGCTGGCGTCGAGGCCAACGCGATGAGCGTCGTGCCTGGCCACCCCGCCGTCCGTGAGGTCGCCGAGTCCGGTGAGCCGATCGTCATCCAGGCCCCCCCGGCCTGGACGTCGTCGGCCGCGAGCCGCCCGGGGAGAGGCCGTCCCACCTCCTCGGGTCGCCCGTCCTACCGGACCGACCACCGCCACGGAGCCGAGCGCATGAGCAGTGAGGGCAGCGAGGCCCGCGCGGAGCGGACCCCTGACCGCAGCCCAGCCCGTTCGGCCGGCGGTAGCCCCGCTGGCGCCCGTCCGATGACGAGCGCTCGCCCGGCCTCGACCGAACGATCCGGGACGCCCGGTCGCCAGAGCCGCCGGGCGACCCGCCCGACGTCCTAGCGCGCCTTGACCACGAGCCCCGTCCTTTAAAGACGGGGCTCGTGGCAGTTCGGGGCTGGAACCGGGAATGTTGTGCGTGCAATGGTTGCTCTCTCAACTAGAAGCCGCATACCTCAACCAAGGAGAACCCCCATGACCAATCCCACGACTACCACCACCGACCTGACCGGCACCTACACCCTGGACGCGACCCACTCGCGGCTCGGCTTCTCGGCCCGGCACGCGATGGTCACGAAGGTTCGCGGCCACTTCGCCGACTTCGAGGGCACCGCGACGCTTGACAGCAACGACGTGTCCAAGTCCTTCGCCGAGGTCACCATCTCGGTGGCCAGCATCTTCACCGGGCAGGCCCAGCGCGACGAGCACCTGCGTACCAACGACTTCTTCGACGCCCCGACGTTCCCGACCATCACCTTCAAGAGCACGGGAGTCGAGGTCGTCGACGCCGACAACTACCGGGTCACCGGCGACCTGACCATCAAGGACGTGACCAAGCCCGTCACCGTGGACTTCGAGCACACCGGCACCGCCAAGGACCCCTACGGCAACCTGCGCGCCGGCTTCGAGGGCAAGGCCGTCATCAACCGCAAGGACTATGGCATCGCCTTCAACGCCGCCTTGGAGACCGGTGGCGTCCTCGTCAGCGAGAAGATCGTGCTGGAGTTCGACATCTCGGCCATCAAGCAGTAGTCACCCGACAGCGAGGGCCGGTCCCGGGGGGACCGGCCCGTTGCCGTGCAGGACTGGCAACTGTTCAGGCGTCCGCGCCGAGGTGAGCCGCGACGGCTTCCCCGATCGTGCGGAGCTGCCTCACCTGGGTTGGAGTCAGGGCATCGAACAGTGAACGCCGCACTGCCTCGACGTGTCCGGGAGCAGCCGCTCTGAGCACCTCCGCACCCTGCTCGGTCAACGTCGCGAGCTGGCCGCGCTTGTCGGTCTCCAAGGTGCGCCGGGCCACCCATCCGCGCTGCTCGAGCTTGGCAACAGCGTGCGACAGCCGGCTCCGCGAGGACTGCGTGGCGGTCGCCAGCTCGCTCATCCGCAGCGTGCGTGCGGGCGCCTCGGAGAGCCTGACAAGCACCTCGTAGTAGCCGTGCGGCATGTCGGCATCGCGCTGGAGCTGGGCGTCGAGAGCGCTGTCGAGCAGCGTCCTTGCGGTCAAGAAGGCGCGCCACGCCCGCTGCTCATCCTGGGTCAACCACCTGGTCATGCTTGATCGTACAGAAGGAATGATTGAGCGCTCAACAGAGTTGCACGGGAGGACACTACGGAACGCCGCCCCTTGGGGGTGACCTCCAGACCGAACCAGCAGAAGGACCACCACCATGGGCATCCACCGCCTCAACCACGCCGTCCTCTACGTCCGCGACGTCGACGCGAGCGTCGCCTTCTACCGCGACGTGCTCGGCTTCGTTACCAAGCTCGCCCTGCCCGGTGCCGCGTTCCTGCAGGCGCCGGACTCGACCAACGACCACGACCTCGGTCTCTTCCAGATCGGGGCCGCTGCCGCGGACAGCGCAGCCGGACGCGGCGCGGTGGGCCTGTACCACCTGGCCTGGGAGGTCGGGACCTTGGCTGAGCTCGAGGAGCTGCAAGGCGGCCTCGCCGAGGCCGGTGCCCTGGTCGGCGCCTCAGACCACGGCACGACGAAGAGCCTGTATGCCAAGGACCCCGACGGCCTGGAGTTCGAGGTGGTCTGGCTCATCCCGGCACACCTGCTCGAGGGCAAGGACCTGAATGAGGATCCCCGGCCCAAGCCGCTGGACCTGGCTGGCGAGAAAGCACGGTACGGCGCGCAGACGCGCGGCGGGCTCGGCATCTCCATCCCGCTCGGCGTCACCGTCTGACGGCGTCACGGTCTGACGACGGCACGGTTCTGACGACAG
>JANLPD010000285.1:0-3602 GCA_031367045.1 Frankiales bacterium
TGAGCAGCAGCGGCAGGTAGAAGCCGGAGAACAGCGTGGCGTACCACTCAGGGAACGCAGCGAAGGTGGCCCCACCGGCGACCAGCAGCCATACCTCGTTGCCGTCCCAGACCGGCGCAATGGTGTTGATCATGACGCGGTGGTTGGTCTCTGCGTCGGCGTCGTCGCTGCCTCGCCCCAGGACCGGCAGGAGCATTCCGACACCGAAGTCGAACCCTTCCAGGACGAGATAGCCGGTCCACAGCAGCGCGATGAGCAAAAACCAGACGGTGGTCAGTTCCACAGGGGTCTCCGAAGCTGGGACGCGATGGTCACGTGGGCGCGGACAGAAGTGGTCCGGTCAGTAGGCAAATGACAGGGGCCGCTCGTCCTCCTGGGTGCGCAGCTCGGGTGGGTGCGCATCGGGCAGGCCTTCGGCCGCGTAGCGGCGCATGAGGCCGAACCAGACCACTGCAAGCACGCCGTACAGAATCGCGAACGAGGCCAGCGAGGTCACCACGTAGGACGCGGGCACCTTCGACACCCCGTCGCGCACGAGCATGCGCACGCCGTCGACGCCGGTCGGGTTCGGAGCGACCGCCCAGGGCTGTCGGCCCATCTCGGTGAAGATCCACCCGAACGCGTTGGCGAGGAACGGCGCCGGGATGACCCACAGCGCCAGGCGTCCCAGCCGCTGGCTGGACGGGATCCGGCCTCGGCGGGTGAACCACAAGCCGAGGACGGCCAGCAGGGCGCTGAGGGCGCCGAAGCCGATCATCAGGCGGAACGACCAGTACGTGACGGGGAGCAGCGGCTTGTAGTTGCCGGGTCCGTATTTGGCCTCGTATTCGCGCTGCAGGTCGTTGACGCCTTTGAGAGTGGAGTTGACGTCGCCGTTGGCGAGGTAGGACGTCAAGCCGGGGATCCTCAGCTGGCGGACATCGCACCTGTTCTCGACATCCCCGATCGCCAACAGGCTGAAGCCGGCGCCGGTCTCGGTGTTGCACAGCGCTTCGGCGGAGGCCATCTTCATCGGTTGCTGCTTGAACATGAGCTTGGCCTGTGCGTCGCCAGAGACGGCCACGGCGACCCCGCCGATGATGAGGGCGACCAGGCCGAGGCGGATAGCGGGCCGGAAGGTGCCGGCGACGTCGAGGTCGCCATTGCGCTGGGCGCGGACGGCCCACCAGGTGGCGACGGCGGCAACGAAAGTACCAGCGACGACGAGGGCGCCGGCGACAGTGTGCGGGAACGTGGCCAGGGCGGTGTTGTTGGTCAGGAGCTTCCAGATGCTGGTCAGCTCAGCCCGGCCGCGCTCAGCGTTGTAGCGCACACCGACGGGGTGCTGCATGAAGGAGTTGGCAGCGAGGATGAAGTACGCCGACAGCCAGGTGCCGATAGCCACGAGCCAGATGGTCGCCAGGTGCACCTTTCGGGGCAGCCGGTCCCACCCGAAGATCCACAGCCCGAGAAACGTGGATTCGATGAAGAAGGCGGCCAGGCCCTCGATGGCCAGTGGCGCACCGAAGACGTCGCCGACGAAGCGAGAGTACTCGCTCCAGTTCATCCCGAACTGAAACTCCTGAACGATGCCGGTGACGACACCGATCGCGAAGTTGATGAGGAACAGCTTGCCGAAAAACCTTGTCAGGCGTAGCCATCGGTCGTCCCCGGTGCGCAGCCAGATGGTCTGCATGATCGCGACCAAGGGTGCGAGACCGATGGTCAACGGCACGAACATGAAGTGGTAGACGGTGATGGTTCCGAACTGCCACCTGGCCAGGTCCAGCGGGTCCACGGATCTCCTTCGGCACAAGTCAGTCGGGCGGGCTCCTCGGCGAACGTAGCGGACCGTCCAGCCGAGGGGCAGGGACCTTTGCCTCTGTCCCCTGCCATCCGCGTGTTGCATCATCGATGGCGACAAGGGAGGTCACCATGCATGCGAGTGTGGGCGAACGGATCATCATCCGCGCCACTCATGTCGGCGAGCGAAACCGGGACGGCGAGATCTTGGAGGTCCACGGACCCGACGGCACCCCGCCGTACCTCGTCCGCTGGTCCGACACCGGTCACGAAGGGCTGTACTTCCCAGGCTCCGACGCGGTCATCCACCACGACGAGGCGGCGGGCGGCGGCTGAGCACCGGCAGATCAAGCGTCCGCGCGGGTGACCTTTGGTGGCTAGTCGGGGCACGTTGCGGCTGCCACCTGGCGGGCCCCGCACTGGTGGACGTGCTCCCTCTGATGGAGCAGAAGAGTTGAACATCGCTGAACCCAATGAGCCTGACCGGAGTAACACTCGATAGATCCTGCCTGCTCTCACCCGGCCGGTCCTGCTGCAGAAGGTGGCATGTCGATGCGCACATCAAGGTTTCCTCGACTCCGCTCGGTCATCACGTTTACCGGTCTGGCCGTAGCCGTCTCTGCCTGCGGCAGCAGCGCCGGCGGCAACGCCGCCAGTTCCTCGAGCGTCCCAATAGCTGCCGACAGCTCGAAAGCCCCGGGCGCCGGCGGCTAGGGCGGGTACGGAGGAGGTGCCGCGACTGCGCGGCCCAACACCGCCGTGGCCACCGTGTCGGTCCGCAGGGCCGGGGGCCTCGGGGACATCCTCGCCGACGCCAGCGGCCGGACGCTTTACCTGTTCGAGCAGGACCGCAGCAGCACCAGCAGCTGCACCGGCCAGTGCGCGCAGGTCTGGCCGCCGCTCACGAGCACAGGCGCCCCCACCGCCGGCACCGGCGCCTCCGCCGCCCAGCTCGCGATCACTCGGCGGGCCGACGGGACCAGTCAGGTGAGCTACGCCGGCCACCCGCTCTACTACTACGTCGCGGACCGCCAGCCCGGCCAGCGCACCGGCCAGGGTCTCAACCAGTTCGGCGCGAAGTGGTACGTGCTTTCCGCGCAAGGCGCCAAGGTAGACAAGGCCGGGTCCTGAGCGATACACGCTGCGGAGGGCACCTCTCCAGGCGCCCACCCGAGACCGCCGCACGCGTGGCAAGGCCCTCCTCTGCGTTGGGCGTGGACACGCTCTGCGGCTCCCCAGATTTCAGTAGTGCCTAACGGTCGTCGGCGTACATTCGGGCAGCCAGGCGTAGCGCCCGAAACTGTAGGACCTTGATGTAGTTGACGGTGACGCCCAGTTCGTGGGCGGTTTCTCGCATGGAGGCCCCTTCCAGGAAGCGCAGTTCCAGAACCCGGCGCGCCCGCGCGGGCAGACCAGACAGCAACTGTTCTGCGAGTTCAGTCTGTTCGGGACGAGCGGGTGCCAAGGGCGGCGAGGTGTGCTCCCACTCGTTCAGCTGGGTGGTGTTGATCTCGCGACCTAACTTGCGTCTCCAGAATCCAGCCAGAACGGTGGCGGCGGTCTTTGACAGGTAGCCGCGGACCTCCCGGATGGGAGCTGTTGCGTCGAGCGGCCGCAGGACCGCGAGGAATACTTCGGCCGTGAGGTCTTCGGCGTCGCTGCGGTTCCCCACACGACTGAACATCAGGCGGTAGATCCAGCGCACGTTGTCCAGGTAGAGCGCGTTCCAGTCTGCGTACACGTCCTCGTTGACGAGCCGCAGGGCCCGTCGTTCCGTGGATTCGGGACGGCTCACGTCACCCATTGACAACCCCGGCTAC
>JANLPD010000352.1:0-5633 GCA_031367045.1 Frankiales bacterium
AGGCCGAACGCGCGGACCACCTCGTCGAAGTACTCCTCGTCCACATTGTTGAAGCCGGCGCGCTCGAATGAGAAATGGCCCGCACTCACCATGGCTCCGAACAGGAAGGCCTCGAGCGCGTCGGGCTCGCTGAGCAGCTCCTGCTCGCTGTGCCCGCCTCGGTACAGCACGACCCGGTCACCGGGCCGCACCTCAGCGAGCAGCTTCCAAAGCAGCATCGGCACACCGAGGACGTCCACCAGGCAGAGCAGCGGGTGGTTCGTGGTGCCGCTAAGTTGGAAGCCCTCGCGGGTGGTGACGCGCAACGTCTGGTGGGACCCCGAGTGAAACAAGAAAGAAGCTACGACTGGCTGCCCGAGGTGATTGAGCAGCTTGACGCCCTCGAGGGGGGTGTCGCTCCCCGGCAGCGCCGTCGGGTGCGTGTCACCGATGCGGAACGTCCGCCCATCCGACGTCCGAATGTGACTTTCCGCAGTCACGCAGTACCTCATAGCGGCGGCCGGGTCGTTGCCGGGCGAGCCGAAGTTGCCGTTACCGTCGATCAGCGGGTAGCGCAGCGACCACGGCTGGGCCAGCCGGACCAGGGTGTCGTAGATCGCGGAGTCGCCGTGCGGGTGGTAGTTGCCCATCACGTCGCCGACGACGCGGGCACACTTGAAGTAGCCGCGGTCCGGCCGGTAGCCCCCGTCGTACATCGCGTAGAGCACCCGGCGATGCACCGGCTTCAGGCCGTCGCGGACCTCGGGTAGCGCCCGGCCGACGATGACTGACATCGCGTAGTCGAGGTAGGACCGCTGCATCTCGACCTCGATGCCGACCGGCTCAACTCGGTCGCCAGGCGGCGGGGGCAGGACATCGACCACGAGGATCCTCTCTCAGCTGGGGCAGGCAGGTCCGCACGGTTTCACGTGGAACTAGATGTCGAGGAAACGAACGTCCTTGGCGTTGCGCTGGATGAAGTTGCGGCGGGCCTCGACGTCCTCACCCATCAGGACCGAGAACAGCTCGTCAGCGGTGGCCGCGTCGTCGAGCGTGACCTGGAGGAGCACCCGCTGAGCCGGGTCCATCGTGGTCGACCACAGCTCATCGGCGTTCATCTCACCCAGGCCCTTGAAGCGCTGCACCGCCTCGCCGGTCTTGGGCAACTTCTTGCCGGCTTGCTGGCCCGCCGTGATGAGCCCGTCGCGCTCCCGGTCGGAGTAGGCGTACATCACCTCCCCGCCGTTCCACTTGATCTTGTACAGCGGCGGCTGGGCGAGATAGACGTAACCGAGCTCGACCAGCGGCCGCATGAACCGGAACAGCAACGTCAGTAGCAGCGTGCGGATGTGTTGGCCGTCGACGTCGGCGTCGGCCATCAGCACCACCTTGTGGTAGCGCAGCTTGCTGGCGTCGAACTCCTCGTGGATGCCGGTGCCCAGCGCCGTGATCATCGCCTGGACCTCGTTGTTCTTGAGCACCCGGTCGATCCGCGCCTTCTCGACGTTGAGGATCTTGCCGCGGATCGGCAGGATGGCCTGGAACTTTGAGTCCCGGCCGCCCTTGGCCGAGCCGCCGGCCGAGTCACCCTCGACGACGTACAGCTCGGACTCGCGTGGGTCCGTCGACTGGCAGTCGGCCAGCTTGCCGGGCAGCGAGCTCGACTCCAGCAGCCCCTTACGGCGGGTCAACTCGCGGGCCTGGCGAGCAGCCAGCCGCGCCCGGGCCGCCTGGGTGGCTTTCAGCACGACGTTCTTGCCCTCGGTGGGGTTACGGTCGAACCAGTCGCGGAGCTGCTCGTTGCAGGCCTTCTGGACGAAGCTCTTGGCTTCGGAGTTGCCGAGCTTGGTCTTGGTCTGGCCTTCGAACTGGGGGTTGGCCAGCTTGATGCTGATGATCGCGGTCAGTCCCTCGCGGATGTCGGAGCCCTCGAGGTTGCCGTCCTTGTCCTTCAAGTGGCCCTTCGCCTTCGCCCACGCGTTGAAGGTGTTGGTCAGCGCCGACCGGAAGCCCTCCTCATGCGCGCCACCTTCGTGCGTGTTGATCGTGTTGGCGAAGGTGTAGACCGACTCGGAGTAGGAGTCGTTCCACTGCATGGCAACCTCGAGGGCCATCCCCTTGACCTCATCGGTGAAGCCGATGATCGAGCCGTGGACTGCCGTCTTGGTGGCGTTGAGGTGCCGGACGAAATCCTCCAGGCCGTCGGGGTACTGGAAGAGCTCCTCGACCACCGTTGCGCCGCGCTCGTCGCGCATCGTGATGGCCAAGCCCTTGTTGAGAAACGCCATCTCCTGCAGCCGGCGGTGCAGCGTCTCGTAGGAGTAGGTGGTCGTCTCGGTGAAGATCTCCGGGTCGGCCCAGAAGACCACCGTGGTGCCGTGCTGGTCGGTCGCCGCACCTCGCTGCAGGGGCGTCGGCTTGCTGAGCAGGTAGCTCTGGTTCCACGTGAAACCGTCGCGCATGATCTCGACGTCCAGCCGCCGGGACAGCGCGTTCACCACCGAGATGCCGACCCCGTGCAGACCGCCGGAGACGGCGTAGCTCTCGCCGTCGAACTTGCCGCCGGCATGCAGGGTGGTCATCACCACCTCGATGGCGGGGCGGTGCTCGACCGGGTGACGGTCGACCGGGATGCCGCGGCCGTTGTCGGTGACCCGCACGCCACCGTCGGCTTGCAGGGTCAGGGTGATCGTGTCGCAGTAGCCGGCCAGCGCCTCGTCGACCGCGTTGTCGACCACCTCTTGCACCAGATGGTGCAGGCCGCGCTCACCGGTCGAGCCGATGTACATACCGGGGCGTTTGCGGACCGCTTCCAGCCCCTCGAGCACGGTGATCGACGAGGCGCCATACCCATCGATGGCGGACTGCTGCTGCAGGCCGGACTCCTCGGGCTCTGCTGGGGGTGCTGGGGTGATCACGTCAGGGGGCGTGTCGGGCATGGAGGGCTGAGCTCCGCTTCCGCCCGGCGTCGCGGGCACGTGAGCGGTGGACCCCCTCGGGCCGGCACCGCAGTCCACGCCGCGTCGACACGCAGGTGGCCATCTGCTCCAAGTGTAGCCGTTGCCGTCGACGGTTCCGGGCAGGAACGGGCCTGTGGACGTCCGTGGCGAGCTCGGACCCCAAGTGCGTGGGGGTCCACGGACAACGGCTTCCTGGCGTACGACGGGCCCGGCGTCAGCCGTAGGTGTCGCGCGGCCCACGGCCCTGCACCCGACGGGGTCCCCGTCGCCAGTCGGGCTGGGCCGGGCCGCGGACCACAATCTTGGTCACGATGCCGTCGCCGGCGTGCTCGCGTACCCGAGCCTGCAACGTCCGCGTCAGCAGGCGTAGCTGGGTCGCCCACGCCGAGGACTCGGCGACGAGCACCAGTTCACCGTCGACGAGACTGGTCGGCTGGCAGTGGTCGGCGATCTCCGGGCCGACGACCTGCGCCCAGCTGGCGAGCACACCTGCCGCGGCGTTGACGTCCTCCCAGCCGCGTTCGGCCACCAGCCGGGTGATGGCGGCTCCGAACAGCATGGGGTCGCGGGCGTCGGGACCAGACCCTGAGCGCACGACCTTCGGGCGGGCCCGCCGAACCGCACCGGGCGCGACCCCCTTCGCCCGTGCGGCAGCCTTGGCCTGCGACAGCGCGGCCCGCACCAGGTCGGGGCCTTTCAGCGGCTCATCGGACATGGGTGACCATCCCCGCGTGCACGTCGTAGCGCCCACCGGTCAGCGCCTCCGGGACATCGTCGGCTACCGCCGCCGTGACAAGGACCTGCTCGGCGCCCTGCACCAGGGCGGCCAGCCGCTCGCGTCGTCCGGTGTCGAGCTCAGCGAAGACGTCGTCCAGCAGGAGCACCGGTTCCCCACCGTCGGCTCGCAGCAACTCGTAGGAGGCCAGCCGTAAGGCCAGGGCAACCGACCAGGACTCCCCGTGCGAGGCGTAGCCCTTCACCGGCAGCGTCCCGAGTGACAGCACCAGCTCGTCGCGGTGCGGACCGACCAGCGACACGCCCCGCTCAACCTCCTGCGGGCGGACCCGGGCCAGCTCGGACAGCAACGCCGCCGCGAGCACCTCCCGGTCGCCGGACTCGGGCATCGGCTCGGCCAGCGACGCCCGGTAGGCCACGGTCACCTCCCCCTGTCCCTTGCTGACCTCGCGGTAGGCCACGTCGACCAGCGGCTGCAGGTCGACCACCAGGGCCAGCCGGGCGGCCAGCAACTCGGCTCCCGCCCGGGCCAGATGCGCATCCCAGACATCGAGGGTTCGCATGTCGCCACCGCCTGATCGGCGAGCCAGAAACGCCGTCTTGAGCAGCGCGTTGCGCTGCTTGAGCACCCGTTCATAGTCGCTGCGCACGCCGGCGAACCGTGGTGCGCGCAGGACCAGCAAGTCGTCGAGGAACCGGCGCCGTTCCGACGGGTCGCCACGGACCAACGCGAGATCCTCCGGCGCGAACAGCACAGCCCTGAGGATCCCCAGCACTTCTCGGGCGCGGGGCACCGGCCCGCGGTTGACCCGGGCCCGGTTCGCCTTGCCCGGGTTGAGCTCCAACTCGACCAGCATCGCCCGGTCGTCGCGTTGCACCTGGGCGCGCACAACGGCCCGGTCACAGCCCTGGCGGACCAGCGGGGCGTCGGTGGCGACCCGGTGGCTGCCCAACGTCGCGACGTACAGCAACGCCTCCACGACGTTGGTCTTGCCCTGGCCGTTCGCCCCGACCAGGGCCGTTGCGCCGGGGGCAAGCTCGAGGTCCAGGGTCGCCCACGACCGGAAGTCGGTGAGCGACAGGTGGCTGACGTGCACCGGCTACTCGGGCTGCGAACCCGGGACGGTGCCGGCCCCGCCAGGGGCGCCGGCAACGGTGACGGGATGCCCACCGAACTGGTTGCGTAGGGCTGCGACGACCTTCATCGCCGGGGAGTCGTCCTGCCGGGAGGCGAACCGGGCGAACAACGCCGCGGTGATCACCGGCAGCGGCACGGCGTGGTCGACAGCCGCCTGGACGGTCCAGCGCCCCTCACCGGAGTCCTCGGCGTAACCCTTGACGGCCGCCAGGTCGGGGTCGGCGTCGAGCGCGTTGACCATCAGGTCGAGCAGCCAGGACCGGATGACCGTGCCCTGCTGCCAGCTCTTGACCACGGCGGGAACATCGGTGACGAGGTCGGTCGCCATCATCAGCTCCCAGCCTTCAGCGTAGGCCTGCATCAGGCCGTACTCGATGCCGTTGTGCACCATCTTGACGAAGTGCCCGGCACCGACGGCGCCGGCGTGCACGAAGCCGCTGTCACCCGCCGGCTTGAGCACATCGAAGAACGGCTGGACCATCGCCACCTGCTCGGGTGCGCCCCCGACCATCAGCGCGTAGCCCTCGGTGAGCCCCCAGACCCCGCCCGACACGCCGGCGTCGACGAAACCGATGCCGAGCTTGGCAAGGTCGATGGCGTGCCGCTGGTCGTCGGTGTACCGCGAGTTGCCGCCGTCGACGACGACGTCACCAGCTGCCAGCAGCTTCCCGAGCGCATCGATCGTCTGGTAGGTCGGCTCACCGGCCGGGACCATGACCCAGACGACCCGCGGCGGCTCGAGCGCGGCGACGAGCGCCTCGAGGCTGTCGACGTCCCGGGACCCCGCGGCCCGGTCATATCCGACGATCTCGTGGCCGCCG
>JANLPD010000359.1:0-2226 GCA_031367045.1 Frankiales bacterium
CGGGCGACTCCAAACGCGGCCGAGGTAGCGAGCAGGTTGGTCAGGACCCCGATCGCCGCGATCAGTGGCGCCTGCAGGGCGATCAGCAGCAGCACGAAGCCCAGCGCGAGCACCACGCCGATGACCAGCGGGGTCTTGTCCGACAGCAGCTTCTCCAGGTCGTGGTTCTCGGCAGCGGCGCCACCAATGAGCACCCCAGCCGGCACGTCGGCGCGGAGCCGGTCGATGGTGGCGCCCATGGCCTTGGCGGACGGGTCGGTGGTCGGGACGACCTGCATCAGGACCCGGCCGCCGGTGCCGGGCACCGCCAGCGACAGGTGCCGCACCCCGAACTCGACGTAGGCCCTGCCAGTCATCATGCCGGCGTTGCCCAGCGCCCGCAGCACCAGCCGCTTGCTCTTGCCGTCCCGACCGGCGTAGCGAGCGCGTTCCCCGACCAGCAGCGCCGACCACCATCTGCGCACCTGCTGATGACCGCTCAGCCCATCCCGTGTGGCTGATGCCGGTGGCTAGCCAGTCGATCGGCCAAGTGGGCGTGCGTCCCACCAGCTTTCTTGACCCGGGATAGCGGCGCCGACGAGCCGCGAAGCGTCTGCTCCGAGTCGGGGCGGGCAGCGAGCGCTGGACATACCGTGCTGTGCCTGTAGGTTCCATTCGAGATCGAGGAGGATCTGATGGCGCGTCTGCCCATGATTCGAGAAGACGACCCGGACGCCGATCCGGAGGCCGTAGCCCTACTGCGTGAGCTCGAGGCCACCTTCGGCTCCATCGTCAACCTGCAGCGGGTGATGGTGCATCACCCAGGTCTGACCAAGGCGTTCTTCACCATGATGCGCACGCTCTACCTCGAGAGCCACCTGAGCCCGAAGCAGACCGAATTGCCCTACCTTACCTCCACCATGACGTTGAAATGCCATTATTGAACGCCCACCCACGTAGCGCTCGGTCGGGGCGCTGGTATCACGGACGAGCAGACGCTTCATCTGGTCGACGACCCGCTGCCGGTGGGCTTGTTCAGCCCTGACGAGGAAGCGATCATCCGGTACGCGCAGGCCTCTGCGCTCATGCGGCCCGTCACCGAGCAAATCTGGCAGGACCTGCAGCGCTTCTTCGACCCGACACAGATCATCGAGCTGTCCTTCATGGTCGGGATGAGCCAGACGGCCTCGCGCTTCCACGCGACCTTCCACACCGACGTGGACGACGCGACGCTGGAGGCGGTCGGGCCGGCCTGCAGGGTGCCACTGCCCCCGCACCCCGGCGACGCCTGAGCGCAGGGACAGGTCCGGTCGGCCCCAGGCAGCCCGCACCTGCGGCCAGCCCAGACTCCGCGCGCGGGCGAAGCCCCTCTGCATGAGTCAACCACCCGTGGACCCGTCAACCGGTCACAGCAACTCCCAGGCAGAGCAACAGGTCGCCGCCCACCGGCTCCGCCCCATCGCGCAGGAGGGCCGCGGTATCGCTGGCAGCTCAGGCGTCGACGGCTGCCGACTTGCTCAGCGAAAAGCTGGGGTACCCAGCAGCCTGCTCGGCGTCGCACAGGTCAGTTTGCACGTTGTGGCCACCGAATTAGACGTTGTACGCTCGCGGCTGGCCCGGCACGTTGGCCCCGGTAAACCAGGAGTTGGCCGCCTCGCCGTGGTTTGCGTCATCAGGCTCTCGGCTATCTCGTCGAGGTGCGCTGTCCACTTAAGCTCCGCGTCCAGTGAGGGCTGCATGCGCTCGATGCCCTCGCGCCGCATGTAGTGGATCGCGTTGGCAATCCAATCCGCCTGGGCCTGCGCGCCCGGTGGCAGGTTGGCGAAGGAGCTCTGCGGACCCGCGACCATGAACATTGTTGGGAAAGCCGGTGACCATGAGGCCGAGACAAGTCCGCGGCGCCTCCGCCCAGTGGTCGGTGAGGCGCTCCCGTCGATGCCGCGGATGTCGATGCGCGTGAAAGCGCCGGTAATGGCGTCGAATCTGGTCGCCAGGATGATCACGTCGACCTCGTGCTCGCCGGCAGTCGTCCGGATCCCCTTGTCGGTGTATGACGTGATGGGCGTCTCCCGCAGGTCGACGAGGTGGACGTCGGGTCGGTTAAACGCCTCGTAGTAGCCGTCCGCGGCCGGAGGTCGCTTGGCGCCGTAGGGGTGTTTTGGGGTCAGCTTCTCGGCGAGCACCGGGTCGTGCACCAGCGCGGCAATCTTGCGGGCGAAAAGTCGCACGCCAGGTCCTTGGCCGCCT
>JANLPD010000361.1:0-9079 GCA_031367045.1 Frankiales bacterium
GCTGGCCGAACCCGGGCCAGTTGTGGCGATCTTGCCGGCGCCTCGCCCGGGCTTGATCGCCACTTTCTCGGTCAGCCGAGCCGTAGCCATCGCCCAGGTGCCCAAGCCGTCGCAGATGTGGCGATCTTGCCCGCCCAACCCGCTGGTTTGATCGCCACATTTTACGCGGGCCTGTGGGGCCGATCTTGTCCATAGCGGCGGCTCCGCGACCTGGGACCACACGTTCTGGTGACGTCGTCGAGGCTGCTGGGATGGGACCGTCGGGTTGACCCGTCGGGGGCGGGTTCGCCCTCCCGCACCACCTTCGGGAATGATGACGCTCATGAGCGAGTGGGGCAGGGTCGACGACGAGGGCACCGTCTACGTGAAGACGGCTGATGGGGAGCGGGCCGTCGGCTCGTGGAAGGCAGGGGCCCCTGAGGAGGGCCTGGTCCATTTCATCCGGCGCTTCGAGCAACTGGCCACGGAGGTCGTCCTTCTCGAGCAGCGCCTCAACAGCGGCGCCGGCGACCCCACCCAGGTGGCGCAGAGCGCGGAGCGGCTGAAGGGCTCGTTGCCGGCGGCGGCCGCCGTGGGCAACCTCGACGCCCTGGTGCGGCGCGTGGACGTGCTGCTCGAGAAGACCGCCGCCGCCGTCGAGGTGCACAAGGCGGCCCGCGCCGAGGCCAAAGTAAAGGCGCTCGAGGCAAAGGCTGCCCTGGCCGATGAAGCCGACCGGCTGGGCGGCAGCTCGGAATGGAAGACCACCGGTGAGCGCCTGCGGATCCTCGGCGACGACTGGAAGCGTCTGCCGCACGGCGAGCGCAAGGCCGAGGATGAGCTCTGGTCGCGGATCACTGCCGCCCGGAAGCGCTTCACCGAGCGCCGGACAACGCATTTTGCCGCGCTCGCCACGCAGCGCGAGGTCTCGCAGGAGCGCAAGGAGCAGCTGATCAAGGAGGCCGAGAAACTCAGCTCCTCGACGGACTGGAAGGATACGGCTGACCGCTACAAGCAGCTGATGTCGGACTGGAAGACAGCTGGTCGGGCCCCGCGTGAGGTCGAGGATGAGTTGTGGGCCCGGTTCAAGGCTGCCCAGGACGTGTTCTTCACCGGCCGCAACACCACTTTCTCGGCTCAGGACGAGGAGCTCCGCGGCAACCAGACCGTCAAGGAGGCCCTCCTCACCGAGATCGAGGCGCTCGACGTCTCTGGTGGCACTGAGGCGGCAGGCAAGCGGCTACGGGCGTTGCAAGACAAGTGGGAGGTGGCCGGCAAGGTCCCTCGCGACGTCATGCGCTCTCTCGAGGACCGCATGCAGAAGGCGGAGGAGCGCATTCGCGGCGCCGCCACCGCCCGCGTGACGCGTGCACCGGAGTCGCTGTTCGCCGCCCAGCTCCGGGCGCGTGTCGGCGAGCTGGAGGAAAAGCTCGCCAGGGCCCAGGCCGCCGGGCGCCCGATTGCCGACCTGGAGGATCAGCTCAAGGTCCAGCGCGAGTGGCTGGCCCAGGCAGGGAGCTCGGCCGGTGGCTCGCCGAAGCCGGACGGCTCCACTTCCGGGGCCGGCGGGGGCAACCCCAAGGAGGCCAAGCGGGAGAAGCCGCGCACCACGGCCTGGGTCCGCGCCGACTCCTGAGCTCCATGCCCTGTGGCACCCGCCTTCTGCCGCCAGCCCGAGCCGAGCCAGCAGAGAGGGTCGGGATCCGACCCGCTTGCAGGTCAGCAAGCGGGTCATAACCCGACCCTCAACGGTGCGGAGCTCGTCGTACGCCGTAGCTAGGACAACTTGGCCTTGAGGAACTCAACAGTCCGGGACCAGGCGAGCTTCGCGTCGTCCGGGCTGTAGGTGCCCAGCGTGTTCTCGTCGTTGTGGAAGGCGTGGGCGGCAGCGTAGAAGTGGAACTCGACCTCCGCGCCGGACTCGGCCGCGATCTGAGCGGCTTGGGTCCTGGCCTGGTCAGCCGGGTAGAAGTCGTCCTTGTCGCCATAGTGACCCTGGACGGCGGCAGTGACGCCCGCGTAGGAGGACGGGACGGCCGGGCCGACGCCGTAGAACGCGACGGCCGCGCCCACCTTGTCGCCTTGCTGCGCGGCGAGCAGCAGGACGAACCCGCCACCCATGCAGAAGCCGACAGCACCTACCTTGCTTGAGGTGACGGCCTGGTGGGCCAGCAGGAACTCCACTGCGCCGCCGAGGTCGCGGGCCGCCTGGTCGACCGGGAGCGACATCATGAACGACCCGGCCTCGTCGGCATCGTGGGTCGTCTTCCCGCCGTACAGATCGGGGGCGAGGGCCACGAAGCCCTCGGCGGCGAGCCGGTCGACGATCCGGGCGACGTGGTCGGTCAGGCCCCACCACTCCTGGATGACGATCACGCCGGGGCCGGTGCCGCTGGGCGGAAGCGCCAGGTAGCCGTGAGCGGTGCCACCGTTGCTCGCAAAAGTGGTGTTCTGCAGGGGGTTCTCGGTCACAGGGAGCCTCTCTGGGTCGGTCGGGGACCTCCAGGTGAGCGTCGGTCGGGCTCCGGGTGTTCCCACCCACCAGGCCAACGGCGACGCCGAGGTCTGAGCGGAGCGCACCCAGAACGCACCTCGGCCGTCGCCACGGGGGACGACGGCCGAGGTGTCTGGCGCGCTGATGTGAACCCGTTGAAGCGTCCGGCCGCCGGGCCCGGCTGGTTGGGTCCCTGCTCGGGCTGCGCCGTTACGCGACGTACTCGCGGAGGGCGTCGGCCCGACCGCAGGCACGCAGCTCGGCCAGGGTGTCGCGCTCGATCTGGCGGATCCGCTCGCGGGTGAGGCCCAGGTGGCGGCCCACCTCGTCGAGCGTGCGCGGACGGCCGTCGACGAGGCCGAAGCGCATGCGCATCACCACCGCACTCCGCTCGGGCAGCGAGTCGAGGACGGCGCCGAGCTGGCCCTGCAACATGTCCATCTCGACCGCGGCGGCCGGATCGGGCGAGTCGGTGTCGGTGATGAAGTCACCGAGAACGGCGTCGTCGTCACCCACCGGAGCCTGCAGCGACAGCGTGTCGCGGCCGTAGCGAAGGATCTCCTCGACCTTGTCTGCGGTCATGCCCAGGGGCTCGCCGATCTCCTGGCTGGAGGGCTCGCGACCCAGGGACTGGGTCAGGTCACGCCGGGTGCGGGTGCACTTGGTGATCAGCTCGGCCATGTGGACCGGCACGCGGATGGTGCGTCCCTGGTCGGCGAGCGCCCGCTGAAGCGCCTGCCGGATCCACCAGGTGGCGTAGGTGGAGAACTTGTAGCCTTTGGCGTAGTCGAACTTCTCGACGGCGCGGACCAGACCGAGGTTGCCCTCCTGGACCAGGTCGAGCAGGTCGAGGCCACGGCCCTGGTAGCGCTTGGCGAGGCTGACCACGAGCCGCAAGTTGGCCTCGAGCAGGTGGCGCTTGCCGCGTTCGCCGTCGCTCTCGATCTCGACCAGATCACGGCGGTACGCCGCCGGCAGCTTGGTCTCGCCATCGTTGTGCTGGCGCAGCTTCTCGGTCGCGTACAACCCGGCCTCGATGCGCTTGGCCAGCTCGACCTCGAGCTCGGCGGTCAACAGGGCGACCTTGCCGATCTCGCGGAGGTAGGCCTTCACCAGGTCGATGCCGGGGGGCGCCTCGTCGAGGGCCAACGGGGCATCGTCGTCGTCCTTGGCCGGCGCGCTGGCGGCAGCCGTGGCCTCCGCCTCGTCTGCCTCGTCTACGACCGTTCCGCGCGGCACCTCATCGCTGGCCGCCATCTCGGGGATTGCCAGCACGGCCTCCTCCGCAGGGGCCGCCGGCACACCGGTCACGGGAGCGTCAGCGACGGTGCGGCCCGCCGGCCGCGACGCAGCGCCACCGACCGCGCGGGTGGCCGGCTTGGTGGCAGCCTTCGCCTTGCCGGCGGGCTTGCTGGTCGGCGTGGCCGCAGTAGGCTTCGTGGTCACCGAAGCGGTCACGGCAGAGGTGCCAGCAGAGGTCTTCGTGGAAGCAGCGGTCTTGCGGCCGCAGGGGACAAGGACGTCGCTACCGAGAACAGCGCCGCCTTCAGAGAGCTGCCGAAGCACGGTGCGGGCCTCGGCGGGACCGACTCCGGCCGCGTCGAAGGCCTCCCGCAGTTGATCGAGGGTCAGTGGACCCTCGCTCTGCGAGCGCTCGACCAGTGCCCCGACGACGATGTCGGCGGGACGGGTGGCGGCGGACATGGGGCAACAACTCCTGAGATCGGGGATCGTGCGGTCAGTCGTCTGCGGGTCGTGCGGTCAGGCGCTGCCGCAACCGACGGCTCGGTGGTGCCGAGCGGGGAGGGTGGGTAGGCGGGTGGACCCACGCAGACGTGGGCCCGACAGTGAGTCAACGATTCGCCATCGGAAAGGATTCCGCATCTACTTTTGCTGGTGAGGCTCCTCACACCTTGGCATCACACCTTGGCACACCCTGGGGAGGCATCCATCGGTCCGGACGTGGAAAGTTCGGTCGGCCGGACGCCCAGCATGACACGGCGGGGTGGCTCGGCCGGCGGCAGCACGCGGCGGCGCGGTCCACGAGCTCGACCAGATGGGCGGGTGTTCGAGCACCCGCTCGCCGTGCCCGAGCTCCCGGCCGAGGGCGACATCGGTCCAGCCGGTCTCCTCGGCGAGCTCGCGCAGCGCTGCGTGCGGCGGCTCCTCGCCGGCGTCCAGCCCGCCGCCAGGGGTCACCCAGTGGACCCCGTTTGGCGGGGGGTCGTCGTAGCGCAGCAGCAGCACCCGGCCGGCCGGGTCCAGGACAACCACCCGGGCGGCCAGGCGCAGCGGCAGGGGGCTGGCCATGAGCTAGTCGAGGTAGTCGCGAAGCTTCTGCGAACGACTGGGGTGCCGCAGCTTGGACAGCGTCTTCGACTCGATCTGGCGGATCCGCTCGCGGGTCAGCCCGAACTCGCGGCCGATCTCATCGAGGGTGCGCGGCTGCCCGTCGACCAGACCGAAGCGCATCTTGACAACGGCCGCCTCACGGTCGGTGAGGGTCCGCAGGACCTCGTTCAGCTGCTCCTGCATGAGGCCATAGGAGACGACCTCGGCGGCCACGGGGGCGTCCGCGTCCTCGATGAAGTCACCGAGGCTGGAGTCCTGGTCGTCGCCGATCGTGGTCTCGAGGCTGACTGGCTCGCGGGCATAGCCCTGGATCTCCACGACCTTCTCGGGCGTCATGTCGAGCTCCTTGGCGAGCTCCTCCGGCGTCGGCTCGCGGCCGATCTCCTGGAGCATCTCGCGCTGCACCCGGGTGAGCTTGTTGATCTGCTCGACCATGTGGACGGGGATGCGGATGGTCCGGGCCTGGTCGGCCATGGCGCGGGTGATGGCCTGGCGGATCCACCAGGTCGCGTAGGTGGAGAACTTGTAGCCCTTGGTGTAGTCGAATTTCTCGACCGCTCGGATCAAACCGAGGTTGCCCTCTTGGATCAGGTCCAGGAACAGCATGCCGCGGCCCAGGTAACGCTTGGCGATCGAGACGACCAGGCGCAGGTTGGCCTCGAGCAGGTGGCGCTTCGCGCGGCCGCCGTCGACGACCAGCCACTCGAGGTCCCGGCGCAGTGCGGCCGACAGCTTGGGCGCTTCGCCACCGTTGGCCTGGCGGACCTTCTCAGCCGCAAACAGGCCGGCTTCGATGCGCTGGGCCAGCTCGACCTCCTGCTCGGCAGTCAGCAGCGGGACCTTGCCGATCTCCTTGAGGTAGGCGCGCACGAGGTCGGTCGAGATCCCGACCTCGCCCTCGGCAGCCAGCGGCTTGGGGTCGTCGTCGTCCTCGTCGTCCTCGGACTTGGCCTTGGTGCCTTCCTCGTCGTCCTCGTCGTCGTCCTCGTCCTCGTCCGCGACAGCCGGCGTGGCGAGGGCGACGGCGGCAAGGGTCGGGTCCAATGCGGCTACGACGGCCACGTCGACCGTGCCCTCGACGGTCGGGATGTCAGCCTCGAGCTCAGCGGGATCGACTTCGAGGGCAGCCGCGAGGTCGGCCGTGGTGGGCTCGGTCTCTGCGGGGATGGGCACGCTCTTCACGGCTTTGCCCTTGGATCTGCCCTTGGTGGGGGCCTTTTTGGTGGGCTTGCTCTCGGCTGCAGCCTCCTGGTGGGTGTCCGCGCCGGTCGACGCGGCGACGGCCGGCTCCGTGACCTTCCTGGTGGTGTGCGCGGCCGAGCTGGCTGCGGCGCTCACCCGCCTGGCCGGGGCGGCATCAGCAGCCGGCGGGTCGGAGACCACCGCCAGGGCGGGGTCCACGGGCAGGGCGCCGGAGGTGGCGCGGGTGTTGCTCGACGTCACGTGCAGTCCTCGCGTCAGGTGCGTGTCGCAGGCGGTGTGCGGAGCCGGAGTCTGGTCGCGCCGGCAAGCTTTCGGCGGGGCATGGCCACGGCGCGACCGGGACCGGGACCATTATCGCTCCTGTGCCGCTCGGCACGCAGCAACAGCGCGTGAGCGGCCCGTTTGCTACAGCAGCGAGCGCAGGACGTACGGCATGATGCCGCCGTTGCGGTAGTAGGCCTGCTCGCCCGGGGTGTCGATCCGGACGACGACGGTGAACGCCTTCTCGTCGGCCTTGACGGTCAGCTCGCGGGGCACCCGGTCGCCCCCCACGACGCCCTCGACGGTGAACGTCTCGTGGCCGGTCAGACCCAGCGAAGCGGCGTTGTCGCCGCCGGTGAACTGCAGCGGCAGGACGCCCATCCCGATCAGGTTGGAGCGGTGGATCCGCTCGTAGGACTCCGCGATCACGGCGCGTACGCCGAGCAGCGCGGTCCCCTTGGCGGCCCAGTCACGGCTCGATCCGCTGCCGTACTCCTTGCCCGCGAGAACGACGAGCGGTGTCCCCTCCGCCTGGTAGGCCTCGCTGGCCTCGTAGATCGACATCTGCGTCGGCGCGCCGCCGCCTGTAGGCCCGAGCTTGAGCGTGACGCCGCCCTCGCTGCCAGGGGCCAGCTGGTTGCGCAGCCGGATGTTGGCGAACGTGCCGCGGATCATGACCTCGTGGTTTCCGCGTCGGCTGCCGTAGCTGTTGAAGTCCTTCGGCGCCACGCCGTGCTCCTGGAGGTAGCGGCCGGCGGGGGAGTCGCCCTTGATCGAGCCGGCAGGGGAGATGTGGTCGGTCGTGACGGAGTCGCCGAGGATGGCAAGGACGCGTGCACCTGAGATGTCGGTGAGCGGCTCGGGCTCGCGCTTCATGCCGTCGAAGTAGGGGGGCCTGCGCACGTAGGTCGACTGCGGGTCCCAGGTGAAGCTGTCGCCCGCAGGGATCGGGATGGCCTTCCACCGTTCGTCGCCTGCGAAGACGTCCTGGTAGGACCGCGTGTACATCTGTCCGCTGATCGCCTCGCCGACGACGCGGCTGACGTCCTGCGTGGTCGGCCAGATTTCGCTCAGGAAGACCGGTTGCCCGTCGCTTCCGGTGCCGAGCGGCTCGGTGGTCAGATCGAGGTCCATCGTCCCGGCCAGGGCGTAGGCCACCACGAGCGGTGGCGACGCCAGGTAGTTCATCTTGATGTCGGGGTTGATGCGCCCCTCGAAGTTGCGGTTGCCCGACAGCACCGACACGACCGCGAGGTCCCCCTCGTTGACCGCCTCGCTGACCTCGGCGGGCAGCGGACCGCTGTTGCCGATGCAGGTGGTGCAGCCGTATCCGACGGTGTTGAACCCGAGCTTGTCCAGGTAGGGCGTGAGTCCGGCGGCCGCGTAGTAGTCGGTGACGACCTTGGAGCCAGGCGCGAGGGTGGTCTTGACCCACGGCTTCACCGTCAGGCCGCGTTCCACCGCGGCCTTGGCGAGAAGGCCGGCGCCGATCATCACGTAGGGGTTGGACGTGTTGGTGCAGGACGTGATCGCGGCGATCGCGACGGCTCCGTGGTCGAGCTCGACGACGCTGCCGTCGGCAAGGACGGTGTGCACCGGGTGGGTGGGCCGGTCGCCCAGCTCCCCGACGTTGACGCTGATCGGCTGGTCAGATGGCTTGCTCTCGGCGGGCGAGGCCGGGTCGGAGGCGGGGAAGGACTCCCGGCTGGCCTCGTCGATCCCGCCGTCGGTCACGGCGCTGTGGCCGTTTCCGGTGGCGGCGTAGTCCCGCAGGGCGGTACGGAACATCGCCTTGGCGGCGGTCAGCGGGACCCGGTCCTGCGGCCGCTTCGGGCCGGCGAGCGACGGCACGACAGTGGAAAGGTCGAGCTCCAGGGTCTCGGAGAAGCGCGGCTCGGCCGACGGGTCGTGCCAGAGGCCCTGCTCCTTGGCGTAGGCCTCGACGAGACAGACCTGCTCGGCCGGACGACCGGTGAGGCGCAGGTAGGCCAGCGTCTCGTCGTCGACCGGGAAGATGGCGCACGTCGAGCCGTACTCCGGGCTCATGTTGCCGATCGTGGCCCGGTCGGCGAGCGGGACATTGCCCACACCGGGGCCGTAGAACTCCACGAAGGTGCCGACGACGCCGTGCTTGCGCAGCAGCTCGGTAACGGTGAGAACGAGGTCGGTGGCGGTGGCGCCGGCCGGCAGCTCGCCGGACAGCTTGAAGCCGACGACCTTGGGAATGAGCATCGACACGGGTTGGCCGAGCATCGCGGCTTCGGCCTCGATGCCGCCGACTCCCCAGCCGAGCACACCCAGGCCGTTGATCATCGTGGTGTGCGAGTCGGTGCCGACCAGGGTGTCGGGGTAGGCCTGCACGGTGCCGCTGCCGTCTGCCGAGGTCCGGGTGAAAGTGACCCGCGCGAGCCGCTCGAGGTTTACCTGGTGCACGATCCCGGTGTTGGGCGGCACGACGGCGAAGTCGTCGAAGGCGGTCTGGCCCCAGCGCAGGAACTCGTAGCGCTCGCGGTTTCGCTCGTACTCCAGCGCGTTGTTCAGCGCAAGGGAGTCCGGGCGCCCGAAGTGGTCGGCGACGACCGAGTGGTCGATGACGAGCTCGGCCGGGGCGAGCGGGTTGATCTTCTTCGGGTCACCGCCGAGGTCGGTCATGGCCTCGCGCATGGCGGCGAGGTCGACGATGCAGGGGACGCCGGTGAAGTCCTGCATCAGGACGCGGGCCGGCGTGAAGGCGATCTCGGTGTCGGGTTCGGCCGACGGGTCCCAGCCGGCGAGGGCGCGCACGTGGTC